>JBEIQK010000417.1:0-5681 GCA_040376505.1 Alphaproteobacteria bacterium
CCTTGTCGCGGCCGAGCAGGCGCAAGGGCAGCTCGGCCTGAAAGGCCGCCGGGGCGATGTCGGCGCGAACCGGGTCGCGGGCGCGGCGAAAGAAGTCGTCCTTCTGGGGCGTGCCGGCGCCGTAGCAGGCGAAGGAGAACAGAACCCGCCCGCAGAGATCGGCGTCTTCGGCGATGTCATCGGATGAGAGGTAGTGATCGGTGGGGATCGGCTCCTTCCACAGACGCGGCCCCGGCCAGTCCTGACAGAGCAAGGCGCCCTGGTGGCGGCGCTGCAGGGCGTGGCCGGAGGGAAAGCCCATCCCATGGCTCGCGGTGAAGATCAGCCCGGGCGCAGCCCCGCCGTGGAGCAGGCTGTGCAGGGCGCTCTTGGTGGCCTCGGGCCCGAACAGGCTGGCGCGCACGGGGTCTTCGGGCCGGGCGCCGAGGTGCTGCTGCAAGCCGGCGATCAGGTGCTGGGCCGAGAGCTGGGTGGCCGGGTCGTCGGCGTTGCGCACGCCGAAGAGGCCCACGCCCAGTGCCTCAGCGGAGGTGGCGCGGCCCTCGGCCTCCACCACCGAGCGGGCGTAGGCGGCGTAGGGCTCCACCGCCCCAAACCACAGGCGCCCCACCGCCCCCTGGACGTCGAGCAGGTACTGCACCTCGTAGGGCACCACAGCGGGATCGGCGATCAGCAGCAGGTAGAAGGGCAGCTTCTTCGGATCGATCGGCCCCGGGCCCATGCCATGGCTGGTGAGGAAGGCGTTGACCTCGGCCCGCGCCCCCTTGCCGGTACCCACCGGGATGCCCAGGTTGTGCCGGCAGATCTTGTAGCGGTCCCCCGCCTGGGCACGGCGTCGGGCGAGGAGGGGCTCCAGGGCGGCGAGGATGTCGTCGTGGACCTTGTCCTCGTCGGTGCCGGGCTTGACCCGCGGAAAGACGATGCCCCAGCCGGCCTCCTCCAGCGCGGTGGGGTCGACCCCTTCGACGGTTCCAAAGTGCTGCTCGGCGAGAATGTCGACCTTCTGGCGAAGGGCCTCGATGGCCTCGGGGTCGGCGCTGGCGCCGCGGGCCACCTCGGCGAGGTCGGCGGTGCTGAGCCCGCCCAGCAGGTAGCCGCCCGAGGCGGCGTTGATGCCGTTGAAGAAGAGCGCTTCGTCCAGGCTGGGGCCGTTTTCGTTCATCGCGGATGCTCCTGTGCCCCCGAGCCTACCGCAGGCGAAGGCGGCTTTAGACCCCGCTTCGCGCCGATCGCCGACTGTACAGCAGGGCCTCGCTCAGGCGCTCCATGCGCAGGCTGGCCTCGGGCTCGGCCAGATCGATCACCTGCCGGGCGAGGCGCAGGGCCACCGGATCGCGTTGGGCCAGGAGCCGGGCGAGGGCCAGCGCCGCCGCCTGCGGATCGTCGGCCAGCTCGGCGAAGAGGCCGTAGCGCAGGCCCTCCTCGGCGGAGAGCACCTTGCCAGCCAGGATCACCTGCCGCGCCACCGAGGGCCCGACGAGGCGGGTGAGCCGGGTGCAGCCCCCCGCCGAGGGGATCAAGCCCATCGCCGTCTCGGGGAGGCGCAGGCTGGCCCGCGGCCCGACCACGCGCAGATCGCAGGCCAGGGCCAGCTCGGCGCCGCCGGCCACCGCAGGCCCCTGCAGCGCCGCCACGCTGGTGGCCGGGCTCTGGGCGAGCCGGGTGAAGAGGCGCTGGCTGCGCAGATCCAGGGCCGAGAGGGGGTCGGCCGCCGCCAGCTCTTTGAGGTCGGCCCCGCCGCAGAAGGCGCCTTGGCCCGTGCTGGCCACCACGATCACCCCCACCTGGGCCTCCAGGCGAGAGAGGCCCTCCTCGAAGGCGTCGAGCAGGGCGGCGTTGTAGGCGTGGGCCCGCGCCGGGCGGTCGAGGAGGAGCAGGCCCACCCCGCTGCCCGCCTCGTCGAGGAGGGCCGTGGAGAGGCCAGCCGGGCTGGGGGTCGAGGCGAACATGGGGCTCCAGGCGGACAAAAGCGGACCGACCCATCGGGCCCCGCCGCCTTAGCCGATGACCGCCGGGCGCGCCGCGGGCCGCCGCCCCACGATAGCCGCCCCGGCTGGAGGTGTTGGATGGAGCAGATCGCGGGTCTGGCCCGGGTTTTGGCCGACCGAATCGGCGCGCTCTTCGGCGTGCTCGATCTCTCCTTCTTCGTCGCCGGCGGCGTGACCCTGCTGGCCTTCACCTTTGTGGTCCTCGGCGTCGATCCGCACGCCGGCGGCACCCTGGCCTCCTCGCTGGTGGGCGCCGCCGCCATCCTGCTGAGCTACTCCTGCGGCCTCGTCAGCATGTCGCTCGGCCGCATGGTGCGCCGACGGCTCGTGGGGCCCTGGCGACGCGCGCCCCCCGAGGCCTCGCTGGGCGCCGCGCTGGCCCGGCAGCTCTGCGACCTGGGTCTGAACACCCACGCGTACTTCTCCCCGCATTTTGTTGATGTGAAGCTCAATGACGGAAGGCCGGCGGCGCTCACCCAGCGCCAGGTCACGCGCTTTGTGCGCCTGTACGCCCACCTTTGGGCCGTGCTGCGCCAGGAGAAGGCGCTGGCGCCCAGCCTGGAGCAGCTCAATGCGCTGTGGGTGCGCTCCGCGGTGATGGATGGGCTGGTGTCGGCCTTTGTCGTCTGGGCGGCCGCGCCCTGGGTGATCCTGAGCGTCGGCGACCCCCACGGCCCCATCTACAAGGCCCTCGATCAGGCAGGCTACGAGGGCGTGCTCGGGCTGGCGATTGTTTTGCTCACGGGCGCGGGGGTGCTCGTTCAAGAGGCGGTGCGATCCGAGCGCACCCTGGTAGAAGAGCTGGTTGGAACGATGGCCTGGCACCTGCAAAGCGGTCCTCCGCCCACCGGGGGCCCGTCTTGACACAATCAGGCCCTAGGGTCATGATGACCAAAGGTCACCCCAATGGCTCTGGTCCATGCGCTGCCTCTGCCGCTTCGAACGCACCAACCCTTCTGATGCCTGCCCTCCTCGTCGGCCCCTCGGTGGCCGATCCGACCTGCCCGGAGCCCCCTCGCCCATGAGCCGCCGCGACCGAGCCCAGCATGCTGCCAACGCGCCTGGGCGCGGGAGCGTGGCGTGATCCCCGGCGGGCTCGACCGCCTCTCCCGCCTGCTCAAGGCGGTGGCCTCCGGCGATCCGGCGGCCTTTGACACCGAGCTGCTGAGCCTCGTCGAGGCTCTCACCGGCGGGACGGTGCGCGGCGCCTGGCGGGTGGAGGGCCCCAACTGGAAGCCCCAGGTGGGCTCGGAGTCGCCCGACAGCGACTCGATGGGGGCCTGGAGCGCGGCGATGTTTCGCCGGCGCTCGGCCTTTTACCAAGGGCCCAACAACCTCGAGCTGGCCTTGTGGCTGGCCGACGATGAGATTCACATCATCAAGCTTGTGGGCGCCTCCTTCCGCCAAGGCCTGAGCCAGTTCCTCGACACGGCGGTGGCCCTGCGCAACGGCGCATCGAGCAGCTCGGCGAGCGCGCCCTGGGCGGCCGAGCTGCTCGCCGAGTGCGCCAGCTCCACCCTGCCTCCCCTGCGCGAGCGGTTGGGCCAGCTCGCCGGCCGCCTCGGCGCCCACCCGGGCGTGAAGGGCACCTTCCTGCTGGCCATCGACGGCGACGGGCGCCCCCTCGGCGTGGGCGAAGAGAACCTGCGCCTACGGCGCCGGCGGGGGGTGCCGGCCGACCTGCCGCCCCATCCGGTCGACCTCAGCAACCTGTACCGAAGCGTGGCCCGCGGCGCCCTGCCCGACGAGGGCTGGACCGTGCAGTCCACCTCCTTCGAAGAGGTGCCGGCCAACACCGCCATCCGGGCCTGGCCGGTGCTGCGCAACGGGCTGTCGGCTGGGCTGCTGGTGGTGGCCTTCGACAACGGCGCGGTCGGCCGCTCGATCACCACCCAGGCGGCCCTTTGGGCCAGCCTCTGCGACGCCCCGGTGCGCGACATCCTGCGCCAGACCGCCCTTCAGCGCTCCGAGAGCATCTGCGATCTCGCGGTCTCGCTGACCCCCGAGGTGCTCGATCCGGTCGTGGTGGTCGCCCGCCTGCAGAGCATCTTTCACGCCACCTCGGTCTCCCTCTTTCGCGAGTCCGAAGAGCCCGGCGCCGGCGTGGTGCTCGAAGCCAGCACCGATCCCGAGCTGCTGGAGCGCGCCGGGGCCAGCCCGGCCCACTACCAGCCCCATGAGGGCCTCACCGGCACGGTCTTCGCCCGCGGCGTCGCCGTTCGCCTCTCCGACGCCCGCGACGGCAACGAGATCCGCGCCCGGGTGGGCCTGGAGGGGCGGCAGGGGCCGCTGCACTCGGAGGTGGCCCTCGAAGGAGAGCCCTGGCTGCCCTTCCTCGCGGTGCCGGTCTTTGAGGGCCGCACCCCCACCGGGGTCATCCGCCTCACCCGCCGGGCCTGCGACGAGCCCTTCACCGAAGAAGACGAGGCCGCGCTGCAACGCTTTGGCCACCTGCTCGGGCGCTTCGTGGCCAGCCGCGAGGCCTTGCTGCCCGACGAGTCGGCCTCCTTCGACGACGAAGAGCCCGAGGCTGCCACCCTCCCGGCCAACCAGGGGCCGCTCACCATCATCCTGCCCCAGGCCGCCAAGAACCCGGTCGACAGCTTCGGCGCGGCGATGATGGAGCCCGAGGCCTCGCTGCACCCGAGCTCCGAGACCGATCTGAGCCCCCACTTCGCCGAGAACCTCGCCTTTGCGGCCCGCATCCTGGGCGGCGGCCCGCTCGGCTGGGATGCCGACGGCCTGCCCCTGGCCAGCATCAGCCTGGAGGTGGCCGAAGAGCTGGCCCCCCTCGCGATGGAGCGCGGCCTCGATCTCAGCGTCGACAGCGAGTCGATCGAAGAGCTGTCGCGCATCCGGGGCAACCCGGCAGCGATGCGCCGGGTCATCCAGAACCTCCTGCACGCCGCCCTGCTCTACGCCGAAGAGGGCGCCCGGGTGGAGGTGGCCGGCACCATCCACCGCTGGGTGCCCGCCTTTGAGGTGGTGATCGAGGGCAACTGGCGCCTCGGCGAGGCCTCCCTGGCGGTGCTGCAGGGGGCCGCCCACGATCCGATGCCCGCCGGGCGCGACGCCATCGCCCTGGGCCTGTGGGTGGCCCGCCAGATCGTGCTGCGCCACGCCTACGAGCTGCAGTTTGAGCGCGTGATCGCCATGGGCAGCGCCGCCCCCGGCCACAGCGTGCTGCGCATCCTCTTCCCCGACGTGGCCTGATCACCGCCCGGGCATGAACACAGGCCCCGCGCCGCGCTACCTTGGCCGGCGATGCCTGAATCCGCCCGCGCCCTCCTCGATGAGCTCCAAGGCCAGACCCGCCGCCGCCTCGCGCGCGAGCTGGTGGTGGAAGCCGCGCTGATCGGCCTCATCGCAGCGCTGGCCCCGCTCGGGCTCCTCAGTCTGGCCCTCGTGGCGGGCCTCTTCGCCCTCGCCCTCCGTCAGCGCCTGCGCCAGCGCCGCTCCGACGAGGCCCGCGCCGCCGCGCTGGACGGCGATGACCTGCTGCTCACCGCCCTGGCCATCGAGGCCGGGCTGGCCGCTGGCGGGGCTGCCCTCCAAGAGGCCGTCCGCGCCCAGGCCCTCGCCCAGGTGCCCACCTGGCGCCAGCGCGGGCAGGCCGCCGACCGGGCCCTGCGCTCCCGACGCGCGGCGCCGCTCTGCGCCCTGGCCCTCCTCTGCAGCCTGCAGCACCTGCAC
>JBEIQK010000363.1:0-6321 GCA_040376505.1 Alphaproteobacteria bacterium
CCGCAGCGCTCTTCGAGCAGCACCTCGCCGTGATCGGCGGCGACCACAATCGTCGCCTTGCGCTCGACCAGCGCGTCGAGGAGGGGTTCGAGCATCGCGTCGGCCCGCGCCACCTCGGCGGCGTAACGCGCCACGTCGTCGGACCCCGCTCCGACATAGGGCCCATGCGGCTCGTAGAGGTGCACCCACAACAAGGAGGGCCGGTCGGTGGGCAGCCAGGCGAGGGCCCGGTCGACGGCGATCTGCCCGCTGCGCTCGCCGCTCTCGGGGGCGTCGAAGACCTCCCACCCTGCCCCCAGGCCGCCCTCGGGGCCGGCCGGGTAGGCGCTGACGAAGGCCCCGCTGGCGTAGCCCACGAAGCGCGACGGCAGCGAGGGGATCGCCGGATCGAGCTGGTAGCCATGGTGGTTGTTGGCCTCCATGCCGTGGGCGGCCAGCGAGGTGCCTGTCAGCATCGCCGCGTGGGCCGGGCTGGTGAGGCCGATCGGGCTCCAGGCCTGGGTGTAGCGCTCCCCCGCCTCGGCCAGGGCCCAGAGGTTGGGGCTGCGCGCCGCGCTGAGGTGGTCGAAGCGCCAGGTGTCGACGGTGATCAGGGCCACCACCGGCGGGCGCGGCGCCGGCTCACAGGCGAGGAGAGCAGCAAAGGCGAGCAGCACGGGTAACCACGCTCCGTCGCGTGGCCTAACATCCAGGCACCACCCCGACCGAGCCTGGAGCGGCCCATGTCCTGGCGCAATGCCTTGCGCGACTTCTCCAAGCTCCCCGAGCGGCCCGAGCTCGATGAGACCCACCAGAGCACCGTCGCCGGGGTCTACGTCATCGGCGATCTCGCCGACGCGCCGATCCTCAAGGCCGCCCTCGCCCAGGGGGAGGCGGTCGGGCGGGCGGTGGCCCTCGGCCTGCCAGCCACCGGGCGGGTGCTGGTGGTCGGCGCCGGGCCGGCGGGGGTGGCGGCGGCCCGGGCGGTGCAGGCCGCTGGGCGCGCGGTGCTGCTGATCGAGCGCGACCAGCCCTACGCCACCCTGCGCGCCTTTCCGGCCGGCAAGATGATCTACGCCGAACCGGCGGGGTGGCCCACGCCATGGGCCTTTCCGATGCAGGACGGCCCGAAAGAGGGCCTGATCGACGCCTGGCAGGGGGCCCTCGACGGCGTCCCCCTGCGCCAGGCCAGCCTGGAGGGGCTGCGGCGGGCGAACGGGCGCCTGTGCGCCGAGCTGCGCGTGGGGGCCGAGCTCGTCCTGGAGCCCGCCGATCGCCTGATCCTGGCCTTGGGCAAGCGCGGCGCGCCGGTGCGCCTCGGTCTGCCGGGCGAAGGGCGGGCCCAGCACCGGCTCGTCGAGGCGGCGGCCTGGGCGGGCCAGCCGGTGGTGGTGGTGGGCGGCGGCGACAGCGCCATCGAGGCCGCCCTGGCCCTCGACAAGGCAGGCGCCACCGTGCGCCTCGTGCACCGGGGCGACCGCTTCGAGCGGGCCAGCGCGCGCAACCAGGCGGCGCTGGCCGCATCCACGGTGGAGACCCTCACCCATGCTGTGGTGGTGGGCATCTCCGACGCGAACGTGGAGATCGCGCAGGCCGGCCAGCGTCGGAGCCTGCCGGCGGCGGGACTGTTCACCCTGCTCGGCAGCCGGCCCCCCACCGCCCTGCTGCGTCGGCTGGGCCTGCGTCTGCAAGGGGAGCTGAGCCCGGGGCGGGCGGCGGGGCTGGTGGGTTTTCTGTTCTTTGTCTACGCTTTCTACTGCCTCAAGCAGAAGCAGCCGCTCTACCCCTTCGGCCCTGCCCACCCGCTCGGCTTTGTCGGAGATCTGTTTAAGGTCGACCTTGGCTTTCGCACGGTCGACGCCAGCTTTTGGGGCACCCTGCTCTACTCCCTGCTGATCGTGATCTTCGGCGTATTGGCGATGCGACGGCACCCGGCGCCCGACCAGCGGCGGCGCTACCTGAGCCTGATGGGCTTTCAGGCGGTCTTTCTGTTTGGCCTGCCCGAGCTCATCGCCCCCCTGCTGATCGAGCGGCCCTGGAAGCTCTACGCGCTCAGCGTGCCCTGGCCGCTCTCGCTGTGGTCGCTGGTCGACGCGCCGTCCTGGGCCGGGGGAGACCTTGGCGCGGCGGTGGGCTGGCTGCTGGCCGGCGCCCTGGTGAGCTTTGTGGCCATCCCCCTCTATGTGAAGCACCAGGGCCTGCGCTTTTGCAGCTACCTCTGCGGCTGCGGCGGCCTCGCCGAGACGGTGGGCGATCTGTGGCGCACGCTGTCTCCTCGTGGACAGATGGCCCGCAAGGCCGAGGCCGCCGGACGGTGGATCCTCCTGCTGGCCCTGCCCGTCACCCTCCTGCTGCTCAACGACGCCTGGGGCCTCGTGGCGCCGGGCGCCCTGTCCAGCACCAAGGAATTCGCCCAACGCTGGTACGGGTTGATGGTCGACTTTGGGCTCGCCAGCGTGGTCGGCGTGGCCCTGTACCCCGCCCTGGGCAACCGGGTCTGGTGCCGCTTCTTCTGCCCCCTGCGGGCCTGGATGGAAGAGCTGAGCAAGCGCTTCTCCCGCATCGCCATCCGGTCCAATGACCGCTGCATCGGCTGCGAACAGTGTACGGTCCACTGCCAGATGGGCATCGACGTGATGAAATTCGCCCAGCGGCGCCTCGATCTGACCAACCAGAACAGCGCCTGCATCCAGTGCGGCATCTGCGTCGAGGTCTGTCCCATGCAGGTGCTGACGGTGGCCCAGGATGGCGCGGTCTCCCTGTCGCCCACCGCCTTCGGCCCGGCCCTGCCGCCCTGGGAGCGGGCTTAAACCACGGCGGGCCGCACCTTCTGCAGCACCGTGCTCTTGAGCTGGCCACAGCCGGCGTCGATGTCAATCCCGCGGCGAACCCGGACGGTGCCGGGGATGCCGTGGCTGGCCAGGGCCTCGACGAAGGCGGCGGCGGCGACGGTGTCGGAGGGGGCGCCGGCGTAGCCGCCCGTGGGGTTGAGGGGGATGAGGTTGACATGGCAGGGCAGGCCGCGGAGCAGGCGCCCCAGACGGTGGGCCTCTTCGGCGCTGTCGTTCTGGCCGGCGATGAGCGCCCACTCGAAGGAGATGCGCCGCCCGGTGGCCTCGACGTAGCGGTGGCAGGCGGCGATCAGCTCGGCGATGGGCCAGCGGCGGTTGACCGGCATGATGCGGCTGCGCTCGTCGTCGCGGGTGCTGTGCAGGCTGATCGCCAGCTTCACCTGCAAGCCCAGGGCGGCGAAGCGGTCGATCTGGGGCACGAGGCCGACGGTGGAGACGGTGATGTGGCGGGCGCCAATGCCGATCTCGCTCATCAGGCGGCGCAGGGCGACCTCGACGGCGTCGAAGTTGTGGAAGGGCTCGCCCATGCCCATCAGCACGACATTGCTGAGGCGCTCCCCCTGGGCCTTGAGCTCCTGATCAAAGCGCCAGGCCTGCTCGACGATCTCGGCGGGGCTGAGGTGCCGCACGAAGCCCATCTGGCCGGTGGCGCAGAAGGCGCAGGCCATCGCGCAGCCCGCCTGGCTGGAGATGCAGGCCGTGCGCCGGCCGTCGGCGTAGGGCATCAGCACCGACTCGATGAGCTGGCCGTCGGGCAGGCGGTAGAGGCGCTTGCGGGTGCCGTCGGCGCTCTGCTGTTCGGCGGCGATCTGAAGCACGCCCAAGCGGCACTCGGCGACGAGGCGGCGGCGCAGGCCGGCGGGCAGGTCGGTCATCGCCTCAAAGGAGGGCGCCCGGCGCTCGTGAATCCAGGCGTGGAGCTGGCGGGCGCGGAAGGCCGGCTCGCCCCAGGAGGCCAGCAGGGCGGTGAGCCCGGCGGGATCGAGGGCGAAGAGGTCGATGAGCGGCGGCTCGGCGGGGGCGGCGGAATCGGGGCTGTCGAACATCGGCCCAGCCTAGCCGGCCCGGCGGCGCCTGTCCCGGCGCGGAGGGAGGGCCTCGGGCAAGAAGAAGCGGTAGGGCGCCAGCCGATCGGCGGGCAGGGCGTAGTCGATGCCGATGCGGGGGCTGGTGGCGATCGGGCCGGGATCGCCGTTGAGCTCGATGGAGAGGCCCTCCCCGAGGGGCCGGGCGCTCCAGGTGGTGTCAAGGCCGAGGGCGGCGCCCACCTTGCCCGGACCGATACAGTCCAGGCGCCCACCGCGTCTGGCCTGGACGGTCTCGTGGCCGGCCAGCACCACCGCGCCGCGGATCAGCACCGCGGCGGGGACGCCGTCGGGCTCGGTCACGAGGTTGAGCATCTGGTGCAGACCATAGCAAAGGTAGACATAGAGGTGCCCAGGCGGCCCCCACATCGGCGCGTTGCGCGGCGTGCGGCCCTTGCTGGCGTGGGCGGCGCTGTCACCGGGCAGGTAGGCCTCCACCTCGACGATCCGCAGGACAACCTCTTCCTTGTGCAGGGTGGCCCCAAGCAGCGCCGGGGCGACCTCCAAGGTGGGGCGGCAGAACAATGCTTCAAGCGTCACCGTGTCACCTGGGCAGGGGTGGGCCAGGCGCGCTAACCCAAGCGCATGTGGACTGTTCTCCTCCATTCCTCCGCCTGGGCCGGTCAGCTCGATGGGGAGCTCGCGCAGGGCCTCGCCCTCCGGGAGGCCGAATCCGGCGCCCTGCTCGACTGGATCGACCACCACGCCCCCGACCACGCCGACGAGGCCACCGTGGTGGTGGTGGTGGAGGGCTCGGAGATCCCCGACGGCGACCTCCTCGCCCTGGCCGGCGAGCCGGGGGACTACCGAAGCCAGCTTCGGGTGCCCTGGAGCGCGCTCGGGGAGCTCGCCGTGGCGCCGGGGGTGGAGCGGGTGCGCATCCCGCGCATCGCCCGGCCGCAGCAGGGCCTCGACCGGGGGAGGGTGGTCACCGAGGGCCTGCCCCTGCTCTTTGGCGCGGGCGACTGGGGCGAGGCGC
This sequence comes from Alphaproteobacteria bacterium, assembly GCA_040376505.1. Taxonomy (GTDB): domain Bacteria; phylum Myxococcota_A; class UBA796; order UBA796; family UBA2385; genus JBEIQK01. Next base: position 4,896 of record JBEIQK010000363.1, read on the forward strand.
GCATCCGCGGTCAGCACGAGCGCATCGCCATCCTCGACGTGGGCTTCGCGGGCTACGGACGCCAGCTCGGCCGCGAGCTGCCGGAGTCCGTGCAGACCGACTTCGCCAACGGATTCTGGGACACCTACGATCATGGGGTCTCGGTGGCCGAGATCGTGCACGACGTCGCCCCCGACGCCGAGCTGTCGCTTTACCAGTTCCTCACCGATGTCGAGTTTGAACAGGCCGTCGAGCGAATGATCGACGATGATCCCGATGTGGTGAACGCCAGCATCGGCTTCGACAACATTTGGGCCGCCGACGGCGAGAGCCACCTCAGCAAGGCGGTTGACCGGCTCGTTCGGAAGACCGGCGCGGTCTGGGTCAACGCCGCCGGCAACGAAGGCATGAGCTATCGCCACGGCCCCCTCACCGACATCGACAGCGACGGGATCTTGGAGCTGGGCGGCCTGGAAGACATCCGCCTGCTGAGCGAGGACGAGCAGTACATCGTGCTGCGCTGGCAGTCCAGCAGCTGGAACCTCGACTTTCTGCTGATCAACGAGGCCGGCGAGATCTGCGCCGAGGCCAACTGGCCCCAACCCGCGCAGGCCCCGGCCTTGGAGGTCTGGGGCGGAGCGGACTGCGTCGGGCCGACCCGGCTGCGCATCGTCGAAGGCGAGCCCACCATCTCGTTCGGGCGGCGGGCCGAGGGCGCCAGCGCCTCGCTCTACGCCTACTATGGCCTCGCCGAGGCCGACCGCAGCCCCGAGGGCTCGCTGACCGTGCCCGCCGACGCCCGAGGCGCCATCGCGGTCGGGGCCTGCGACGTCGGGACGGGGGCGGCGCCAGACTGGAGCTCGCGGGGCCCCACCGAGGACGGCCGCGTGAAGCCCGATCTCTGCGCCCCCTTCATCGCCAGCACCGCCACCGCCGGTGCGGGCGCCTTCATCGGCACCTCGGCGGCGGCCCCGCTGGTGACCGGCCTCGCCGCCCTGATCATCGACGGCGAGGGCCTCACCGATGATCCCGAGGCCGTGCGCGAGGCCTTGCAGGCCGCCGCCCAGGACTTCGGCGAGCCCGGCCAGGACACCACCTTCGGCTGGGGCGCCCCTCAGATGGGCGAAGCGCCGCGGCGTTGTGGCTGCGCCCAGACGGGAGGCGCCGCAGGGGGTACACTGCTCACGGGAATCCTGGCGCTGCTCTCCAGACGTCGGGCTCCGCGTCCGAAAGGACATCCAGCGTGAGCGCGGCGGCGGCAGGGAGCACCCTTGCACCCCGCCTGCGGTGGGCAGCGTTGTCGGAGGGCCTTGCCATGAATTTCGCCGAATCGAGCTGGTCCCCTGCCGGCCGCGCCGCGGGCGTGCCGACCTTTTTCCCCGATTCTTTGTTGGAGGACCTGCGACGGATGCCCGGTGCCAACCACAGCTTTGTAAAGCAGCTCTCC
>JBEIQK010000356.1:0-6421 GCA_040376505.1 Alphaproteobacteria bacterium
CCACCACCGTGGCCAGTTGGGCGATCACCACCATTCGGTAGGGAAACCAGAGCCTGTCGAACCAGGGCAGGTGGTGGTAGGCCGCCATGTACCAGGGCAGCACCCAGGGCTCGCCCGGCGTCGGGCTCGGCACCACCGGCCCCACCGCCACCACGAGGCTCAGCAAGGCCGCCCCGCCCCAGGTGCGCCGCGCCGCGCCCCCCAGCAACAGCACCGCGCCCAAAGCCAGCGCCCAGAGCGGGTTGGTGGCCATCGGCTGGCCAAAGCGCTCCAGGGCGACGAGGCCGTGAAGGCTGGCCGAGACATTGTTGGCCAGGGCGGGCGGCGGCTCGAAGATGCTGCCCCCCTCGACCAGACCGGGCACGCTCGACCCGGCCTTGGCCATGGCCAGGGCGGCTGGCGCGATCACCAGCGCGGTCGCGCCGGCGGCGAGGGCCCACTTGGCGATCAAGGCCCCGCTGCGCGGCCCGCGCAGGAGTCGATCGGCCGCGAGGTACAGCAGCAGCAGGCCCAGGAAGTAGCCGAGGAACCAGTAGGTCCAGCCCACGAGCCCCACCAGCAGCCCGGCCAGCAGGCTCTCGCCCACCTGGCGGCGATCGAGGCCGCCCGCAGCCCGCCACAGCGGCCGCTCGTCGAGGCGCAAGAAGAAGAGCAGCGCCAGCGGCACCGGCCAGAGGAAGGCCTGGGTGAGGCGCCCGCAGATCAGCTCAAAGAGGGCGAAGGGGGCCGTCTGCCACAGGGCGGCGCCCAGCCAGACCGACAGGGGCCGGTCGGGGCCCAGGAGCTGGCGGAGCAGGGCCCGCATCGCCAGCGCGTTGCCCACCAGCACCACGGCGATGAAGATGGGCTGGTAGTACAGGTGCCCAAAGACCCACTGGAAGGGCACGCTCAGCACGGCGTCGACGAAGTTGTCGCCGGTGTGGGCAAAGATGTTCTTCCCCAGCGGGTGGAACATCACCGTGGTGAAAGAAGGGTCGGTGAGCCGCTCCACGCAGTCGCGAATCCACCAGAAGAACCACACCGTGCCGTAGAGATCGACCCCGTCGCCCACCACCACGCCGGGCCGCAGCAGCGCGCCGCTGACCGCCGCGAGGGCCAGCAGGACATAGCTGGCCAATTCCAGGCCCAGGCGCGCCCGGCCCTTCATGCGGCCCGCCTTGACATCGGGCCGGCGAGGCCTTTACCGGAGCGACCCTCCACCGGCCCGAGGCCCCCCCGATGGTGCTCCTGCAGACCCTGCTCTCCGCCCTGCGCGATCTCCACACGCCGGCGCTGCTGGTGCGCGATCTCGGCTTTCTGCTCTACGGCGGGCCCCTGGTCGCCTTCTCCGTGCTGCTCTCGCTGGCCGGCAAGCTGCCCCAACTGGCCCCCTGGGACCTCGTGCGCGTCTACCGGGCCTGGGGGCCGGGCCTCGGCCTGTCGCTGGGCGCCGCGGTCTTTGGCGCGCTGCTCGCCTATGGCATCGAACATCAGGGCTTCTCCTGGGGCCTCGCTACCCCCGATGAGCGCGCCGCCGCCCTCACCTGGGGCCTCTTTGGCGCGATGTGGGTCTCCAACCTCTTCTTGGAGATCTGGAGCCTCGATCCGCTTCGCAAGCTCGACAACGTCGCCACCGGCGTGGGTGACGCAGCCGCCTATGACGTCGCGCTGCGCGCCCTCCAGCGCCACCTTTGGGTACACAGCGCCCTCGTTCTTGGCGTTGTGATCAGCGCGCGGCTGGGCGGGCTGCTCTAAGGGCTCTTTTTGGGGGCGATCCAGCCCCGGATGTCGACCAGCAGCTTGGGCCCGATGATGCCAAAGACGATGGCGCAGTTGAGCAGCACGAAGAACCAGTCGGTGCCCGTGAGCGCGGGCCAAAGGGGCGGGGGGTTCACCATGAGGACTCCAAGCTAAGCAGGGGGGCGGCGCCCGACCGCGGCGAGCACGACGTCGGTGTGCTCGCCAAGTCGGGGGCAGGGCCCCGTGAGGGCCGACGCGGCCGACGGAAAGGGCGGCAGGATCTGGGTTGTAGCGCCCTCGCCCACCACGAGGCCGCGCTCCCGAAAGAGCGGCGCCGCCAGCGCTTCTGTCAGGTCGAGCACCGGGGAGACGCAGGCCTGGGGCAGCAGCGCGCACCAGGCGTCGCGGGTGCGCGTGGCGAACAGCGCCTCGAGGCGCTCCGCCTCCAGGGGGATCTCCTCGCCGAGGGCCGCAAAAAAGTTGGCCTGAAAGCGCGGCTCGATCGGGGCGAAGGCCAGCACCTTGCCGTCGGCGCAGCGGTAGCAGCGGTACACCGAGGCGCCGCCCTGCAGCGGGCTCTCTCCCGGGGCCGGCGCCGCGCCGCGCTGGGCGGCCTCGGTGAGGAAGGGCGCCAGCAGTGACAGAACGCCGTCGGCCATCGAGACGTCGAGCCAGTCGCCCTGCCCAGTGCGCCCGCGGGCGATCAAGGCCGCCAGGGTGCGCAGGGCCGCCATCAGCGCGCCGCCGGCGAGATCGGCCACCTGGATCGCCGGGACCGTGGGCACCCCTTCCGGCCAGGGCGGCAAGGAGAGCGCCCCGGTGACGCCGACGTAGCCGAGATCGTGGCCAGGGAGATCGCGCATCGGCCCGGTCTGGCCGTAGCCGCTGATGCTGACGATCACGAGGCGCGGAAACCGCGTCCGCAGCGCCGCCGGATCGACCCCCAGGCGGGCCAGGGTGCCCGGCCGAAAGCCCTCCACCAGCACGTCGGCCTCGGCGAGGAGGGCGAAGAGATCGGCGCGGCCGTCATCTTTGCGCAGGTCGATCACCACCGAGCGCACGCCGCTATGCAGCGCCTCGAACCAGACGCTGTCGGGCCCGGCGCCAGCAGGGCCGAGGTAGCGCAGCGGATCGCCGCCCGGATCCTCCACCTTGATCACGTCGGCGCCCAGCCCGCGCAGATACCAACAGGCCGCCGGCCCGGGCAGGAGCCGCGACAGATCGACCACACGAATGCCAGCGAGGGGCGCCATGCGGGCGGTCTACCACGAATCCCCGCGCCCCGCGCCGCCCGGTCGGCTAGACTGGGCTCCCGCTTGGAGCCGAGGATGACCTGGGAGACCCCGCCCCGGGGCCGCAACCGCCCCATCTACATTGTGTCAGACGGCACCGGCGGCACCGCCGAGACGGTGGTGCGCGCCGCGATGGCGCAGTTCACCGGGCACCCGGTGCACATCCAGGTCTACCCAACGGTCACCGATCCCGAGCAGCTCGAGCGCATCGCCCGCCGGGCCGCCGAAGAAGACGCGATGCTGGTCTGCACCCTGGTGCGCCCCGAAGTCCGCCGCACCCTGCGTGACCTCGCCCAGGAGCACCGCGTGCGCATGGTCGATCTGCTGGGCAACCTGCTCAGCCAGCTCGGCCTCTTCTTTCACGCCCAACCCGACGGCGTGCCCAACCGCCTCTACATCGCCGATGAGGACTACTTCCGCCGCGTCGCCGCCGTCGAATTCACGGTCAAGGCCGACGATGGCAAGGAGCCCCGGCTGCTGCGCGAGGCTGAGATCGTGCTGGTCGGCGTCAGCCGCACCTCGAAGACCCCGCTCTCGGTCTTCCTGGCCCACAAGGGCTACCGGGTCAGCAATGTGCCCATCGTCTTCAACAAGCAGCCGCCCGACACCCTCTTCGAGCTCGACCAGCGCTGCATCTTTGGCCTCACCATCGATCCCGAGAGCCTACAGAACATCCGCCAGGAGCGCCTCGCCACGATGCGGATGGCCAGCCGAACGAATTATGGCGAAATGGATTACATCCTCGCTGAGCTGGAATGGTCTGAAGAGCTGTTCCGGCAGAACCCGCAGTGGCCCGTGATAGACGTGACCCGCCGCGCGGTCGAAGAGACCGCGGCCATCATCCTCAAGATCATGGGTGAGCGCGGGCTCACCCACGTCGACGGCGAGGCAGGACAGCTCTGAACCGCACGCGCCCCGAGACCACCATGTCCGACCTGCTGCCCCACACCACGGGCGGCGGGGGCGGCTATGTGCCCGCGCGCAGCGCAGATCCGCTCACCGGCAGCGTCCTCGACAAGTACGAGGTCTTGCACAAGCTCGGCGAAGGCGGCATGGCCACCGTCTACCGGGGGCGCCACACCACGCTCGGGCGCGACGTCGCCATCAAGGTGCTGCACCCGCACCTCTCGCGCCTGGAGCGCAACCGCGCCCGCTTCGCCCGCGAGGCCCGGGCCATCGAGCACCTCGATCACGACAACATCCTCAAGATCTTCGACTACTCCGGCTCGGAGGTCGACGAGAGCTACATCGTCACCGAGTTCGTCGACGGCGCCACCCTCCAGCAGCTCAACGCCGAGCGCGGCCGGGTGCCGAGCGACGTGGTGTCGAGGGTCGGCATCAAGCTGCCCAAGGCCCACGCCGCCGCGCACGGGCTCGGCATCATCCACCGCGATCTGAAGCCCGACAACGTGATGGTGCGGCGAGACGGCGCGGTCAAGCTGATGGACTTTGGCATCGCCCGCTTTCTGGACGAGGTGAACCTCACCGTCACGGGCGCGCTGGTGGGCTCGCCCGCCTACATGAGCCCCGAGCAGGCGATGGAGCGCGTGCTCGACCCGCGCTCCGACCTCTTCAGCCTCGGCACCCTGCTCTTTCAGCTCGCCACCGGCCAGCTCCCCTTCCCCGGTAGCAACCCCAGCATCATCCTGCGCAACATCATCGAGGGCAACCGCCCCGAGGTGCTGGAGCTGGCCCCCGACATCTCCGGCGTGCTGGCCGATCTCATCGAGCGGCTGCTGCAAAACAACCTCGAGGATCGCCCCCAGAACGCCCAGGCCATCGAGATCGCCCTGGCCCAGAGCCTCGCCGAGGTCCGCATCGACCCCGATGACGAGGCCTTGGACATCCACGCCTGGCTGGTCGACCCGGCTGGGCATGAGCAGCGGCTCAAGGCCCACCTCAAGGGCGTGCTGATGTCGGAGGGCAAGGCCCGCCTCGCCAACCGCGACACCCTCGGCGCGCTTCGGCTCTTCAACCGCCTCCTCGCCATCGACGAAGAGAACGAAGAGGTGCTGCAGCTCGTGCAGGCGATGCACACGCCTGCCCCCAACACCGGCCCCAATCCGCGCTGGGGCTGGCTCAGCCTGGGGGCGGTGGCGCTGTCGGTGCTGGCGGCGGTCACCCTCTGGCCCAGCCCCGAGCCGGCGCCCTCCAACCCCGATCTGGCCGAGGTGGAGCCGGTGGAAGAGCCCGCGCCCCAGCCGGTCGAGTTTCCGGTGAACGCGGAGCCGCCGGTCTTTTCGGAGGGCCCGGCCCCGGCCACCCCGCCCCGCGCTGAGCGGCCGGCGATGCTGGCCCGGCCCACCGGCCTGCGCACCCTGCCCACGCCCGCCGCCCCCGATCGCGTCGGCGCCGGCGATCCCGAGCAGGCCGCCGCCGCCAGCCAGGTGGCCACCGTGGCGGTGGCGGTCAACGGCGGCGCCTGGGCCACCATCGAGATCGATCGCGAGCCCAAGGGGCGCACCGGCTCGGTCGGCGACATCGCCGTCACGCCGGGCAAACACACGCTCACCCTCAAGAACCCGCTCGCCCAGCCCTACACCACCACCTTTGAGGTCGCGGCCGGCGAGCGCAAGGAAATCGTGGTGCCGGAGCTCACGCCGCTGCCCCTCACCGCGCGCCTCGCGGGGGGCTTCGCCGACACCTGCGTGGTGTCGGTCGACGGTGTCTCCCGCGGCACCCTGGCGGCGATCGGGCGCGACATCGCCATCCACGACCCCCGCGTGCCCCACGCCGTCGAGCTGAGCTGCCCCGAAGGGGTGGTGGTTCGCCGAGAGCTGCCGGCCAACGCGCGCCCCGGCTCTACCGTGGTGATCTCCCCGCCATGACAAGGGAGTCGCGCTCGCCTGCGAGGGCCCAGCCGGCGAATCTGCAGAGATCCGCAAGCCGCCTTGAAGTTTTGCGGTGGCACGCCGCTTGCATGGTGCTCCTCGTGTTGAGCGGCTGCCTCTACTGGCCCCGACTGATCGAGGAAGAGTTGAACCAGGCCCCCACCATCGTCGCCTCTGACCCCCGCGCGGGCGACCCGGTGGAGCTGTGGACCGACACCTGGGTCTTCGTGCAGGCCTATGATGAGAACGATCCCGACGGACTGGAGTTCGTCTGGACCCTGTCTGGCCTCGGTCAGCAGGGCGGCGCCATGCCCATCGCCGGGCAGGGTCGGCACCGGGGCAGCCAGCTCTTCGTCGTCGCCAATCCGGCCTACGACGGTCGCACGCTGAGCGTCACCATCAACGACTCGTTCGACGGTCAGGTCTCCCGTAGCTGGGAGCTGATCGTCCCCGAGGAGGCCCCATGAGCTCGCGCCATCCTCTCGCCACTGTGGCTCCCCTCGCCCTCCTGCTGGCCGCCTGCTCGGACATGTCGATGGTGGCCACCAAAGACCTGGCCAGCCCCAGCGCCTTCGACAC
>JBEIQK010000098.1:0-12809 GCA_040376505.1 Alphaproteobacteria bacterium
AACCAGGGCGTCATCTCCCTCCTCCAGTAGGAGCGGTGACGACAAATCGCCGCGGTCCCACATCGGGGCCGCGGCGTTTTTGTTAGGGCTTGAAGCATCGCTGCCGATTGGGGCAGCACCTCGGAGGTCGTGATGGCGGTGGGTACCACAGCGGTTGACGGTGTCGTCTCGGGCATCAAAACGACGGAGCTCATCAACTCCATCCTCAAGGCCAGCGCGGTCCAGAAGACCCTGGCTGAGGCGCGGATCACGACCTACGAAGACAAGGTCTCCAAGATCACCGAGCTGCGCGACCTGCTCGGCGACCTCGAAGAGAGCCTGCAGGCGATGGAGACCACCTCCAAGTTCCTGAGCTACAGCGCCGCCTACGACGAGGACAACGGCGCCTTCACCGTGGAGACCGATGGCAACGCCGTCCCGGGCTCCTTCGATGTGAACGTCAACCAAATCGCCAAGTCCGACATGTTCCTCTCCCAGGGCTTCGCCTCGAAGACGGCCACGGGTGTGCTGTCGACCGGCACCCTGGCGGTGACCATCGACGGCAGCACCACCAACATCACGCTGGATGGCAGCAGCACGCTGACCACCCTCGTGCAGGACCTCAACGACATCGACGGCGTCACCGCCTACGTCATGAACACGGGCGACGCCTCGAACCCGTACAAGCTGGTGGTCACTGGCACCAAGACCGGCGCCGACCACGGCATCACCCTGGACACCAGCGGGCTCTCCGGCGGCACCACGCCGACCTTCTCGCAGGTCACCACCGCGCAAGACGCGGAGTTCACGGTCAATGGCGAGGCCATCACCTCTTCGACCAATGAGGCGACCGGCGTGATCCAGGGGGTCACCTTCAACCTCAAGGACGTGTCCACCTCCGCCGAGACCGTCACCATCGCCGCCGACTCCACGGCGATCGAGACGAAGATCAAGTCCTTCGTCGACTCCTACAACGCCGTGCTGGACTTCATCAAGTCGAACCAGGACTTCGACTCCGAGAACAACATCAAGGACGCCTTCGTCGGCGAGTCCTCGGTGCGCCAGGTGGCCCAGGGCATTCTGTCCAAGGCGACCTCGCAGTTCACCTCCCTGGGGCAGGACTACGACTCCGCCGTGCTCGTGGGCATCGAGTCCGATGGCAAGGGGCGGCTCACCTTTGACTCCACGGTCTTTAAGGCCGCCTTCGCCGCCGAGGCCGACCAGGTCACCAACTTCTTCGCGGGCAGCGACGCCTTCTCCCAGGGCCTCCTCGAGAAGATCGACGTCTACAACGACTCGGTCAGCGGCACCCTGGTGCTGCGCAAGGACTCGCTGGAGTCGCGCATCGAGGACCTCGATGAGCAGGTGGCGCGCTACGACAAGCGCCTGACCGTGATGGAGGCCCGCCTGCGCAACCAGTTCAACGCGATGGAGAGCATCCTGGGGGGTCTGCAGGGTTCGCAGACCTACATCACCGCCCTGCTCGCCCAGTCCACTTCAAGCAAGTAGAGCACAACATGCGTGGTGTCGTTGAATATCAGGCGGTGGGCGCGATCTCTGCGTCCAACCGGGAGCTGGTGGTCATGCTCTTTGAGGCGGCCGTCCGCCACCAGCGGGCCGCCCAGGACTGTTTCCGGAGCGACCGTCACAACGAAGGTCGGGAGCGCCTGCGCAAGACCCGCGAGATCTTCGCGGAGCTGCTTGCGGCCCTCGATCACGAGGCTGCGCCCCAACTCACCGCGAACCTCTCTCGTCTGTACGTCTGGACGATTACCCGTCTGTCTCGGGCGGGCTTTGATCGCGATGCAGAGGTCCTGGAGGGGAGCATCCGGGTGACCCGCACGCTGCGTGATGGCTGGGCCGAGGCCTTCCGTGGAGCCCAGTGAGCCCGGGCTGGCGCCGCTTCGTCGGCTCTCTCAAGAGCTGATGGAGCGCTGTCAGGAGGGTCGGCTGGAAGGCACCGAAGCGGCGCGGATCGAGGCCTGGATTGACCACCACGGCAACGACCTCACTCCCGTGGAGCTCGAAGAGGCGCGGCTCCACATTGAGGGCATGCGGCTGCAATTGCAGAGCGCCTACCGGGCGATCGCCGAGCGGCTGATCGAGCTTCGGGATCGTCGCCGCGGCGTGCAGGGCTATGCGGCCATTCGGCCCATCACCGCGGCGCAGCGGTTGAACCGCAAGGCCTGAGCGGCGGGCGGTTTGGCCCAGCGTCCTTTTCGGCGGCATGCTGCCAGCGGGCGCATGGTGTGCTAACGGGCTCGGGAAGGCGAGGTGCTTTGATGGTGTCGGCGTGGCTGCGTAGGGCGCTTTGCCTGGGAGTTGCCCTCTTCGCCGGGTCTGCGCAGGCCCAGGAGAAGCAGGCCAACCTCGACCTGCAGGTCGGCTTCCTCGGCATGGGGGAGGTCTGGCAGGACGTCAGCATCATCGAAAACTACCGCTCCAGCCGCTTCGCTGGAGCCGGCTTTGGCTCGCTCGGCGTCCGCCCGCACCTCCTGATCGAGGCGGAGCTTGGCTACATGAGCATGAGCAGTGACGTCGACCGCGTCGGCGTGGCGCCCGGATCGATGGAGGTCGTGCCCATTACGCTGGCGGCCTGCTACCGCGCGGGCAATGATCGGGCCGAGGTCTTCGCCGGCGGCGGCTACGCGATGGTGGTCTTCACCGAGCGGACCGACGTGGGCACCGTGGCGGGTTCGAAGCCGGGTGCGGATCTGCGGGCCGGTGTGCGAATTCACACCAATCTGGTTCAGCCCGCCTACCGGCCGACGGGCACGCCGGGGGTCCGCGGCATGGATGTCGAGCTGCTGATCGGTCGCCGTCAACACCATGCCTTTGGCGTGGGTGAGGGCTTTGACTTCTCGGCCTGGCGAGGCGGAATCGGCCTCGTTGCCCGCCTGTGATGGCGATGCCCCGGGTGAGTCTCCATAGTCTCGGCTGGTCGGCGATGGCGGCGCTCCTCGCCGGCAGCGCCCTGGCCAGCGGTCCCGCTGCGGCGCCCCACGCGGAGGAGGCCTCGGCGAGCGCGTCTTCGGCGGTCGTCGACGCCCGGCGTTTCCTGCTGCCGGTGGGCAAAGGCGCGACCTTTGAAATCGTGCCCCGGGTTCGCGAAGACCTCGTGGAGATCGTGATCCAGAACACCTCGGCCCAAGTCGATGCCTTGATCACCGACAAGGCCATCTTTGGTGTTCGCGAGGTGGAGGTCGCCCACCCGGGCAACCATACCTGGTTCATGCGCCTCTTCCTCGATCGGGCCCGCACCCAGGTTGAGGTGCGCAAAGAGGGGCACCACCTCTCCTTCGTCGTCGTCCCTGGCATGGGCAGCATGTTGGAGGCGCGGGTCCCGGCGCCCTCCGTCGACCAGCTCCTGCGTGGCGAGATGCCCGCGCCGGTGGCGCGCAACCAGGCGCCGGCCCTCTCCTTTTTGCAGGGCGACGCCATGGCCCTGCCGCTGAGCCCCTTCGCCTACCTGCCGGTGCTCAAGCCCGATCCCTCCTGGCTGCCGCCGACCACCTGGGAGAGCGTGGATCGCGCGCGGAGCGCGATGATCGCGGCCACCACCGAAGACGCGGAGATCCTGGCTCGATACCGGCTCGGCCTGCACTACCTGGAGATGGGGCTGGGCAAGGAGGCGCGTCACTACCTCTCCGGGATCTCGGAGGCGCCGGGCCCCATTCCGCAGGTCGATCTCTCCATGGCCAAGGCCCACGCGGCGCTGGCCTGTGGCGACTGGGATCGCGCCCGCGAGGCGTACCGCGAGGCTGCGCTGATGGGCGCGCCCGGACCGGCTGTGGTGGAGGGGCTGGCGGTGGTGTCCTTGGCGACCAATGTGCCGCCGCGGGCGCCGACGGGCCGCGTGCTGGCCTCGCTGACCGGTCGACCGGAGACCCTGCTGCTCGCCGTGGAGCTGATGCAGCGCGACGGCTTCTACGCCGAGACGCGGCCGATCCTGGAGGCGATCTCCGGGCGCCTGACCGGCGAAGAGGGCCGTCGTGCCGCCCTTCGCCTGGGCGACGCCCGTCTGATGGATGGGAGTCTGCAAGACGCGCGGGTGGCCTGGCACGATGCGGACCCCGATATCGCCGAAGTGCGCGACATCCTGGGTGATCTCCTCATCGGGCACCCGGCCACCTGGGCCTCCAGCATCCCGGTGCTCACGCAGGCGGCGACCGAGCGCACCGACGCAGGCGCCGAGGCGCTCTTCCTCCTCTCCCAGGTCGACTTGTTGATCGGCTCCCGGGAAGACGCGGTGGGCGAGCTGGCCACGCTGATCCGCCGCTTTCCACGCAAGGGGGCCTCTTCCGACCTGCCCGAGCGATTCTGGTCGGTGTATGCCGATCATGTGCGCACCCTCGCCGACATGGGGCGCTGGTTCGACATCGCCGCCCTGCACGAGACCGTTTGGGACCGCTCGGTGCGGCGCGCCGTGCAAGATCCCGCGGTGCTGCTGCTGGTCGCCGAGTCCTACGAGAAGGTGGGCCTGCCCGAGCGCGCCATCAGCGTCCTCAACGACGCGCTGGCGGTCTTCCTGGTTCGCGGCGTCGAGCAGCCCGAGCTGGTGCTGCACCTCGCCGAGCTGCACGAAGAGGTCGGGAGCTGGAAGGAAGGGCTGGCCGACCTCGACCTGCTGGGCCGTCTGCGGCAGGTGCCGCAGCCGATCCTGGACGAGGGCATGCTCCTTCGGGCGCGCCTGCTCCACGGCTCAGGCGAGGTCGACGCCGCAGCGCGGGTCCTGCGCGACGCCGCCTTGCGACCCGAGCTTCGCACGCGCGCCACCCTTCAGCTTGCGCTCCTGGATGCCGATTCCGGGCAATGTGCGCGCGCCCTGCCGACGTTGGGCCGGATGCTCTCCGGCGACGATGCGGCCGAGCGTTTCCCCGACGCGCACGCCTGGATGTCCTACGCGCGCTGCCTGGGGGCCCGTGGTGACGCACGCGGGGCTGCCCAGGCTGCGCGAACCGCGGCGGCGCTGTCGCCTTCAGACACGGAGTCCCGCTACGCGACGTGGATCGCGGCCTCGGCGGAGGCCTGGACGGATCCCGAGGCCACGCTGCGTCTCGCTGAAGGCGATGACGTCTGGGCGCGCTTTGCCAAGGAGCAGCAGGACGCCGCAACCTTCGAAAAAGAGCTGGAGCGCTACCGAAAGGTAGGGATGTAGAACGGGTTGTCCCCGCCCGTGGATGCCTCGTTCCAAATTGGGCCCGCTTGGTGTAAAAGCGGCTGCCAGGATGCCCCCGTGTTCAGGTTCGCCAACCTGAAAGGACAAGAGTCATGAGCGCCCTGCTCTTCGATCGGCTGCACTCCGGTCTCGGCGTCGTGTTGGACCTTCGCGCGTCTCAGCAGGCGCTGACGGCGTCGAATCTGGCAAATGCCTACACGCCGGGCTTTCAAGCGCGTTTCATCCGATTCGACACCATCCTCGCAGATGCGGTGGGCGCCACTGAGTCGCAGGGGATGACCCGCACCGACGCGCTTCACGTCGGCGCTCCGGGAGACCTCCCCAGCGCGCCGCCCATCGAATATGTGGATCCCGTGCCCTGGTCGGTCGACGGCAACTCCGTCACCCCCGAGCGGGAGGTCATTCGCATGACGGAGAACTCCATCATGTTCGAGGCCACCTCCACCGGGCTCAACCGGCGTCTCGCGCTCCTCCGCTTCGCAGCCAGCGATGGCAAGGCAGGCTAAGCATCCATGGGCTTCATCGACACCTTGAGCATCACCGCCAGCGGCCTCACCGCAGAGCGGGTGCGTCTCCAGGCCGTGGCCTCCAACCTGGCCAACGCGCGCACCACCCGCGGGGTTGACGGCGGCCCCTACGTCCGCCAGCTCCCCTTGATCGAGTCCGTGGGTCGCGACTTTGGCACCGAGCTGGAGCGAAACCTCGCCTGGGCGCAGGTCACTGAGGTTGCCAACGCGACCGACCCCTTCGAGCTGGTCTACGACCCCTCCCACCCGCACGCCGACGACCAGGGCTACGTGAAGTACCCCAACGTCAACATCTTGAATGAGATGGTCGACATGATGACGACGGCGCGCACCTACGAAGCCAACGTCAACGCCGTCGAGACCACCAAGCAGATGGCGCACACCGCCATCAGCATCGGGAGGGGCTGATGAACATTCCTGCCATTTCGCCCCTGCTCAGCGGCGCGCCGTCCTTCGGGCCCCGGGCTCCCATCGGAGCCGCGGCCACGCCGGGCGCCGACTTTGGTGCTCAGCTCGCCGGCGCCCTGCGCGAGGTCAACGCCGCCCAGCTCAACGCCGACGACGGGCTCCGCGCCATGGCCGCCGGCGAGGGCACCGACATCCACCAGACGATGATCGGGCTGGCTGAGGCTGACATCGCGCTCCGCACCATGGTGTCGGTGCGCGACCGTGCGGTCGAGGCGTACCAGACCATCATGAACATGTCGATTTGATCCTCCATCAGCCCGCAGCACGCATTCACGGAGCGCGCGACTCGTGACAGGATTGATCGAACAAATGCGGACCTACTTCCGCGGGCTCCAACCGGGCCAGCGGATCCTCATCGTCGCGGCGGTGGCCATCTCGGCCCTGGCGCTGGTGGCGGTGGGGTGGTGGAGTTGGGCGGCGCAGTACGAAGTGGTCTACTCCTCGTCCAACCCGGGCGAGGTGGAGGACGTTGCCAAGGCGCTCGAAGAGCAGGGCATCCCCTTCCGCATCGCCGAGAGCGGCCGCGCGGTGGAGGTCCTCGACGAGGATCTCGGGCGCGCGCGCATCGCGGCGGCCTCCTCGGGCAAGATCCTCGGCTTTGAGGTGCTCGACAACATCGAGCTGGGCACCAGCCCCCAGCGCGAGCGTTGGGCCTACCAGCGCGCCTTGCAGGGCGAGCTTCAGAAGACCATCGGCTCGCTCGAAGAGGTGGAGTGGAGCCGGGTACACCTGGTTCTGCCCGAGCGGTCGGCCTTCTTGCGCGACGAGCAGCCCCCTTCGGCCAGCGTGACCGTCAAGCTGCGGCCGGGCGCGGCCCTCGCTGGCGCCGAGGTGCGCGGCATCACCGCACTCGTTGCGGGCGCGGTGGACGGGCTCAAGCCCGGCGATGTCGTGCTGGTCAACCAGGACGGCGCCCTCCTCGCCGGTGGCGGCGCCTCCGACGCCCAGGCCGACGGCACCTCGGTGCTGGGCCCGAGCCTGCTCGCCCTGCGCGGCGCCGAAGAGCAGCGGACCCGCAATGCAATTCGCGACGCCCTCGTCAAGGTGCTCGGCTCGCCCGATGACATCACGGTGGGCGTGACGGTGGAGGTTGAGAGCGCGGTCGTCGACCAGCTCACGCGCAGCAAGGATCCCGACTCTCAGGTCCTGATCAGCGAGGTCATCCACGAGCAGGCCGGCGAGACCACCAAGCCCACCGGCATCCCCGGCACGGCCAGCAACCTGCCCGAGCAGGGCGGCACGCAGAACCCAACCGCCGGCGCCACGGCCACCTCCAAAGAGACCGAGCAGGAGCAGCGCTCGAACTACGACTACACCACGGTCGAGAAGCGCGAGCAGCAGGGCCCCGGCGACATCAAGCGCATCAGCGTGGCAGTGGTCGTCAACTCCGATCGGCTCACCAGCCTCGCCACCGCGCTGGCCACCAGCGCCGCGGCGGGCGCGGCGGCCCCTGACGCCGCGGCGATCCAGGCCCAGGTCGACGTGTTGAAGAAGCAGATCGAAGAGACCGTGCGCAGCGCCGCCGGCTTCAGCAAGGAGCGGGGCGACGCGGCGGTGGTCACCTTCCTGCCCTTCTCGGCCAACGCCGATGTCGGCGCCACCGAGCTCTCCGATAGCTCGCTCACCGACGCGGCCAACCGTTGGATCCCCTACGTGGTCATCCTGATCGCCCTGGTGATGCTCTTCCTCTTCGTGGTTCGGCCGCTGGTCGAGGCCGTTACCCGCGCGTCGGGGCCGGCCAGCATCGGCGCCTTGGATGCCAACGGCCGCCTGATCGCCGGCCCCAATGGCGGGGCCGACGACCCCAACCGACAGGTCTCCAAGGGCCTGTCTGATCGCCTCCGCTCGATGGTCGACAACTTCGAGACGGTGGACGCGGCCGACCTCAACCGGCTGGTGGACCTCGAGCAGGACGCCACCGCCCAGGTGCTTCGGCGCTGGATTCGCGAGAGCTGATGGGCACCATCGGAAGGCGGAGGCGCTGAATGGCGCAGACTGAAGCAGAGGTCAATCTCAGCGGCGCCGAGCGGGCCGCGATCTTGGTGATGTACCTGGACCGCGACATCGCGCGTGGGCTGCTTCGCCAGATGGATGACGACGATGTGCGCGCCGTCGGGCTCGCGATGGGCCGCATCGAAAACGTCGATCAGCAGGTCATCGAAAAGGTGGTCGGCGAGTTCGTGAAGGATCTGCACGAGGTCAGCCTGATGCCTCGGTCGGGCGTCGACTTCGTCAGCAAGATCCTGCCCGAGCTCCTCGACGAAGACCGTCGGCGCGAGATCATCCCCGTCATCCACCGCCGGGTGAACCGCGACTTTGAGCAGTTCATCACCGTGCGCCCGCCGGCCTCGGTGGCCGCCATCCTCAAGGATGAGCACCCCCAGACCCAGGCCGTGGCGCTCTGCCTGATGGGCCCCGACAACGCAGCGCGGGTGCTGCGTTTCCTGCCCGAAGAAGAGCGCAAGAAGATCACCGTGCGCATGGCCCGGCTCAAGCGGATCCCCGGCGAGCTGGCCGATGACGTCATCGCCGCCCTGCGCCACGCGCTCGGCAAGCAGGGCGATCACCTCGACGTCGGCGGCATCGACCGCACCGCCCGCATCCTCGGCAAGATGAACCGCAAAGACAACGGCTCGATCCTCGAAGGCGTGGGCGAGCAGGACTCCGAGCTGGCCGACGCACTTCGCCGCCGCATGATCGTCTTCGACGACCTCGTGGCCCTCACCAACATGGCCATTCAGGTCGTGCTCAAGCAGGTGGATCGCGACGATCTGCTCAGCGCGCTCAAGGGGGCCACCCCCGACCTGCAAGACCTCTTCCTGGCCAACGTCTCCAGCCGCGCCGCCCAGGACATCCGCGAAGAGATGGAGATCATGGGCCCGATCGCCAAGTCGCGCGTGCGAACCGCCCAGGAGCGCATCGTCGCCGCCGCCCTCAAGCTGGCCGAAGAGGGTGCGATCTACCTGCCGATGGGCGCTGAAGACGAAGGCGACGGCGAATGAAGCCGCCGGAGCGCCCCCCAGGCCGGGGTCCGGCGCCGGCGCCCGGCGTGAAGGCCAAGGCCCCGCCGCAGCCGGAGGGCTTTGTGCCGCTCCGGCGCGACGGCCCCTTCCAGCCGGCCAACATCCCCTCGGGCGGGGCGCCCAACTCCGTGGTGGTGCCGATCCGCGGCGGCGCCGACATGCCGCTCAAGCCCCTGCCCAATCATGGAAAGGTGGTGGTGGAGGCGCCCAAGCCGCCGCCGCCGCCGCCGGGCCCGAGCGCGCGGGAGATCTCAGCGATGGTGGCCGCCGCCGAAGAGCGCGGCCGCAAGCTCGCCCAGGGCGAGGTCGAGGTCGCCCGCAAGGCCCTCGAAGAGCAGCGCCTCCGCACGCTCAAGATCGCCGAGGAGATCGACAAGCAGCGCGCCTCCTGGGCCGCCGAGGTGCGGGGTCAGGTCGGCGGCGCGGTGGTCGGCGCCCTCGAACGCCTGATGGCCGGCAGCCGCGTGCTGCGCGCCGAGGTGCTCAAGGCCCGCCTCGCCGAGCTGTCGGAGCACCTCGTTCGGGCCCAGCAGGTCCTCCTGCACGTCCACCCGGCCGACCTCGAGCTCGCCACCCGCCTCGTCGGTGATCGAGCTGGCTGGCGCGTCATCGCCGATCCCGCCGTCTCCGGCGGCTGCCTCGCCGAATTGGACGCCGGCGAGCTCGACGCCACGCTCGCTTCGGCGCTGCGCGCGCTGACCGAGGCCGTCGAGGCCTGGGGCGCCGAGCAGGGCGCCGAGCCGCGTTCATGAGCCTGGGTCTCGATCGGCTGAGCGCCCACCTCGCGATGCCCAACCTGCTCACGCGCCGCGGGCGGGTGGGGCAGGTGATCGGCTCGGTGATCGAGGCCGACCTGCCCGGCGTGGCGGTGGGCGAGCAGGCGATGGTGGGCCGCACGCCGGCCGAGGTGATCGGCTTTCGCGAGCACCGCGCCTTGTTGATGCCGCTCGGCACGCTGCAAGGCATCGCCCACGGCACCTCTGTGGAGGTCAAGAACCGGGTGCTGCAGGTGCCGGTCGGCGCCGGTCTGCTCGGCCGGGTGGTCGACCCGCTCGGCGCTCCCCTCGATGGCCGGCCTCTCACCGACGTGCCGCTGCGCCGCAACCTCGACAGCGGCGCCCCCGATCCGATGAAGCGCAGCCTCATCCACAAGCCGCTGATCACCGGCCTGCGGGTGATCGACGGCCTTCTCACCCTCGGAGAAGGGCAGCGCATCAGCATCCTCGCCGGTTCGGGCGTCGGCAAGTCCACCCTGATGGGCATGTTCGCGCGCAACAGCCAGGCCGACGTCAACGTCGTCACGCTGATCGGCGAGCGCGGCCGCGAGGTGCGCGAGTTCCTGGAGCGCGACCTCGGCGCCGCCGGGCTCGCCCGCTCGGTGGTCTGCGTGGCCACCAGCGACAGCAGCCCGGTGCTCCAGGTCAAGGCCATGTCGACCGGCCTCGCCATCGCCGAGCACTTCCGCGATCAGGGCCTGCGCGTGCTGCTGATGGTCGACAGCCTCACGCGCCTCGCCATGGCCCAGCGCCAGATCGGCCTGTCGGCCGGCGAGCCGCCCACCACCCGCGGCTACACCCCCTCGGTCTTTGGCCTGATGCCCCGCCTGCTCGAGCGGGCTGGCCCCGGCGCCAACGGCGGCAGCATCACCGGCGTCTTCACCGTGCTCGTCGAAGGCGAAGACATGGACGACCCTGTCGCCGACACGGTGCGCGGCATCGTCGATGGCCACCTCGTGCTCAGCCGCAAGCTGGCCAGCCATGGGCATTATCCGCCCATCGACGTGCTGCAGAGCGTCAGTCGAACCATGTCGGCCACCTGCGAGCGAGACCAGCTCGCCTGGGCCAGTCGCATGCGGGCCCTGCTCGCCACCTGGCGCGAGAACGAAGAGCTCATCCGCCTCGCCGCCTACAAGCGCGGCTCGGACGCCGAGGTGGACGCCGCGATCGACGCCCACGGCAAGATCGACGCCTTCCTGCGCCAGGGCGTGGCCGAGGCCAGCGAGTGGAGCGCCACCCTCGCCGCGATGGCCAGCATCGTCGGCGCCCCCGCTCGGCCGGGTCAGGCGCCCCCCCCCGCAAGTGCCGGTCGGCCCCCACCCGGCGGCGGTCTGCGCGGCGTGCGCCGGGCCGCCGCTCCTCCCGAACCGAGGCGCTGATTCATGCGGAGCACCCTCGCCACCTTGAAGCGCGTGCGGGACATTCACAAAAAGGTCTCTCGCCAGGCCTTCGTGACCGCCGAGCGCAACCGCATTGAGCAGGAGGGCGTGGTGGTGCGCGTCGAAGAGCGCATCCGCGCCACCTACGAGGTCGACGCTGGCATCACCGCCGGCTCGATGATGCAGGTGCACGACTGGCGCACCAAGCTCAGCAGCGACCTCGTCCGCGAGGAGGACCTGCTGCGCTCGCGCGTGGAGAGCGCCAACCGGCGCCGCGACGACCTGCGCGAGCTGACCCGCGATGCCCGGGTGGTCGAGCTTGCGTTAGAGCGCTACGACGAAGAAGCGGCGCTGGTCGAACGCCGCCTGGATGGCAAGCGCATCGACGACATGGCCACCGTCCGCTGGTGGAGAGCGAGGTCCTGAATGGCGCGGTGGACGCGATGGTCGCTGGGTGCCTTGTCGATGGGCGTGATGGTGGGCCTCGGCCTGTCTGCGCTCGGCGCCACGGATCCCGGCGCAGCCGAGGGCAAGACCGAACGCACCCCTGAAGAAGAGGTGCGCCCCTCGCCGGAGCGCGGCCGCGAGGAGATCATCGCGCTGCTCAGCCGCAAGGAGCAGGATCTCGAGCGCCGCGAGGCCACCCTCCTCGCCCGCGAGCAAGACCTGCGGGCCGCCGAAGAAGAGGTCACCCGCCGCCTCACCGAGCTGCAGGCCACCCGCGACGAGATCCGCGGCATGTTGACCGGCCTCGACGATCAGCGCGCCGCCAAGGTCACCGGCCTCGTGAAGATGTTTGAGGCCATGAAGGCGCCCCAGGCCGCCCAGATCCTGATGGAACAGGAGCCCGCCATCGCGCTGGAGGTGCTCGGCCGCATGAAGAAGGACAAGGCCGGCAAGGTGCTGGCCGCCATGCCGCCCAAGCGGGCCGCCTGGTTCGCCGATCGCCTCGGCGGGCCCTCGCTCATGGCCGACGCGGAGCTCGCCAAGTGAGGCCGATCGCCGCTGCCCCGCAGGCCCTGGCGATGCCCGCTCTTGCTTCGCCCCCGGGTGCCTTCGAAGGCGACTTCACCTTCTCGGATCTCCTCCACGACGCCGATGGCAGCGCGATCCCCGAGGCCGACGTGCCCGCCGATCTGGCTCTTGGCGTCGCCCCCCGGCCGGAGGGTCAGGCCGCTGCGCCGTCCTTCCTTCGGGCGCTGCCGAGCGCCCTGCTCCCCACCCAGGCCGCCGTCCCTGATCTCGATGGGGTCGCGCTGCCCGTCGAGGAGGTCGACGATTCCGTCGATGCCTGGTTTGACGGAGAGCTCGATGCGGAGCCCGCCCTCGCGGAGGCGGAGCTTGCACCGGTGTCCATCGAGGAAGACGACGCCACCGCCTCCGAGGCGGCCTTGGGCGGGGCGCTGCCCTGGCTGGCCCTCCTGCCCCCGGCCCCGCCGCTGGCCCCCCGCGCCCCCAAGGGGGCGGTGGCCCAAGGC
>JBEIQK010000029.1:0-18485 GCA_040376505.1 Alphaproteobacteria bacterium
CGCGCTGGCCCATCATCGCAGCACCGGCGGCCCCAGGAGCGTCTCCGGCCTGCAAGCGGGCCTGGGAGAGCCAGGCGTAGACCCGGGCGCAGAGCGCGGGCCGATCGGCCGCCAGGGCGCGGGCGAGGGCCGGCCCATCGGCCAGCACCACCTCGATCTGACCGGCGGCGAGGGCCTGGTAGAGGCGCAGGGCCTCGGCGTCGGGCTCAGCCATGGGCCATGGAGAGGGCCTCGAGGGCCAGCTCTGCGGCCTCGCGCTCCATCGTGGCGGGCACGATGTGCTCGCCGGGAGGCAGCGGGTTGCGGGTCAGCCACTCCATCGTCAGGCCGAGCAGGGCGAAGTGCAGCAGCACGGGCTCGGGCGAGCCTGCGTTCATCACGATGTTGAGCGGGTGGCCGTCGGCGAGGAGCAGCACCCGCGGCCCACCTTCGAGCTGGTAGCTCACGACGTGATCGGCGATCTGGTCGACGCTCTCGGCGCTGGCCTTGATGCCCGCCACGTCGACCTCGTCGCCGCCGTGGCCGGCGTTGATGATGACGAGCCCCTCCCGCGCCTCGCCCAGCATCTCCACCGGCAGGGTGTGGCGCAGGCCGGTGCAGGTGACGAGGATGCCGGTGCGGGCGATGCAGGCGGCCAGGGAGGGGGTGGGGAAGCCGTCGTAGTGGGCGCAGAGGCGGCGCACGCTGTCGGTCTCGACCACCTCGACCACCGCACCGTGGCTGCGGGCGTAGAAGGCCACCCCCTTGCCCACCGGGCCGTAGCCCACCACCGCGACCCGCCGGCCGGAGAGGTGGATGCCGGTGAGGCGCTGGAGCGCGTGCCAGAGCCCCTCGCCGACGCCGTGGCGGTTCTCGATCGAGCTCTTCAGCCGGCCATCGTTGATGTTGACCACCGGAAAGCGCAGCTCGAGCTGGGGCAGGCGGTTCACCCCCGACTTGGTGACCTCCACCGCGCCGAGCACCCGGCGGGAGGCCTCGGGCCGGTGGGTGCAGGCGAAGCCGATCAGGTCGGCGCCGACGTCGGCGAGGAGCTCGGGCTCGTGATCCAGCACGAGGTCGTGGTGATCCTCGCGGCTGCCGGTGGTGTAGACGTGGTGGCCCTCGTCGCGCAGCAGGTCGACCACCGCCGGGTCGGTGGTGGCAGCGCTCGCCCCGCAGAGCGCGATCGTGCCGCCGCCGAGCCCCATCTCACGCACCAGGGCCGCGGTGAGCGTGGTGAGGTGGGCCGAGACCCCCAGGGTCATGCCTTCAAAGGGCCGCCGGGCCGCCCAGCGGTTTCCGAGCAGGGGCATGATCGGAAAGAAGGCGTTGATGCGGGCGATCTCGTTGGCGGCGCGCGCAGCCCGACTGGCGGCGCGGTGTTCGGTGCGACTGTCAGGGCCCGGCATGAAGACTCCGCTGCGGTGCCTCCTGCTTACCCAACCTTGGGGGGCTCGGCCCGCGCGGCTCCGACATCGGCTGTGTGTGGGGCTGGCTTCACCCAATGTCGCAGCCAGTTGGCCAGCAGGATCTGACCGTGGTCGCTCGGCTGGGTCTGGCCGGGAATGCCGCGGGCGACGAGCAGATCGCGCAGGGCGACGTCGCTGAATTCGGGGTGAAACTGAACGGCGCGCAGGTTCGGCCCCCAGGCGAAGCTCTGCCAGGGGGTGTTGGCGGTGCCGCCGAGGTGCACCACGCCGCGCGGCGCGACCACCAGGGCGTCGCGGTGGGTGGACTGAACACAGAGAACAGTCGGCAGCCCGGCGAAGAGGGGGTCGGAGGCGCCGGCCGCGCTGAGGGAGACCTCGATGGTGCCGTACTCGCCGCCGGCCGGATTGGCCTCGACCCGCCCGCCCAGGGCCTCGCCGAGGAGCTGGTGGCCAAAACAGACCGCCAGCACCGGGGTTTTGGCGGCGGCGGCGAGGCTCCAGGCCGCAAGGGCGGCCATCCAAGGGGCCTCATCGCGAACCGAGAGGGGCGAGCCGGTGAGCAGGATGCCGTCCCAGCCAGAGGCCTCGGGCAGGGCCTCGCCGCGGAAGGGGCGCACGATCGTGGGCTCGGCTCCGTTTGCGCGGAGGGCGGCGGCGAACCAGTCGTCGTAGTCGCCGTGGCGGGCGATCACGTCGGGGTGGGTGGAGCCGGTCTGGATGATGAGGACGCGGGCCATTGGGCCTCCAGCTACAGATTGAAGCACTCGCGCACCAGGGTGCGCACGATGAAGGGCAGCTCGTCGTAGGTGATCGCCCGGTAGCGCCGCCCGCGGCCGGCCCGTGCCATCCGTTCACAGCAGCGGGCCCCCTGGGGCTCTTCGGGGCCCACCTGCACCACATGTAGGCGCGGAAAGCGCGCCGCCACCGCCACCGGGTCGGCGCCCATGTTGGCCACCCCGTCGGTCATCACGATGCCCACGCGCTCGCGGCGGCCGGCCTTGTGGAGCACGTCGACCCCGGCGAGCAGGCCGGCCTCGAGGTTGGTGTAGCCCTGGGCCGGAACGGTGAGCACCCGGCGGATCAGCTCGCGCAGGCCCAGCTCTTCGCGGTTGCCGACGAGGCGGTGGGCGACCGTGTCAAAGCTCACCACCGCCACGCCATCCAAGGTGAGGTGCAGGATCGCGGTCGCCAGGGCGGTGAGCGCGATCTTGTCGCCGGTCATCGACAGCGACATGTCGAGGATGGCGACCACGTCGGCCTCGCGGGGCTCCCGGCGCAGCAGGCGGATGTCTTCGGGCTGGTGTGGGCGGGGGCGCTCCAGGGTGGCGTCGAGATCGAGCTCGCCTTCGGCCGGAAAGCCGTCCGAGGTGTCGCGCATCGGCCGGCGGGTGTGGCGCAGCAGGGCGCGGGCCTGCTCGACGATGGCGTCGATGGCGCGCTCCTCGACGATCTGGCGCAGCGGGCGCGGGAGGAGGCGCTTGAGCCGGTGGAGCTGTGTGGCGGCCTCCCAGCCTTCGGGCAGGCGGGCGACCTGGGCCTGAAGATCACCGCGACCGAGCAGCAGGGCGCCGGCCTGCGGCGTGCCGTCGGGATCGGCTGGGGCCGCGCTCAGCGGGGCGCTGGGGCCCCGCTCGGGCTCAGACGGTTTTTTTTTTCCAGCTCGGCGAGGAAGAGCTCGAAGGCCCCCTCCCGTCCATCGGCCAGCTCGATGCGGGTGGGCAGGGCCAGGGCGGCGGCGGCGTGCAGATCACCGTCGAGCGCGGCGGCGAGATCGGCGATGGCGACGGCGGCCCGCACGCTGGCCCCGCGGCGCACGCGGGGGTCGGTGCGGGTGGCCCGGCAGAGGGCGACAGCACCGTGAATCAGGGCCTCATCGGGGCTGCGGCGGGCCTCCTGGGCGACGATCACGGCCTCCTCGTCGGCGCTCTGGTAGCCCAGGCGCACCAGCTCAAAGCGATCGAGCAGGGCCTCGGAGAGGTGGCCGGTGGCGACAAACTCCGCGGGGTTCTGGGTGGCGACCACGGCGAAGCCGGGCTCGGCGCGGATGGCGCCCAGGTGTGGCACCTGGATGAGGCCTTCGTCGAGGGCGGGCAGCAGCACGTTCTGGACGCCCTCGGGCATCCGGTTGAGCTCATTGATGAAGAGCACCGCGCCGGCCCGCATCGCCGCCGCCAGCGGCCCCGGCACGAAGAGCTCGGGCAGATAGCCGCGGGCCAGCACGCCGGGCGGGTCGAAGTGGCCCACCAGCCGGGCCTCGGAGTAGCGGCCGTCGCCGTCGACCCGCACAAAGCCGCGCCCGAGCCCCTCGCAGACGGCGCGGGCCAGAGCGGTCTTGCCGACGCCGACGGGGCCTTCGAGGAGCACGTTGCGGGCGCAGACGAGGCAGGCCGCCATCGCGCGCAGCTCGGGCCGGCGACCGACGATCTGGTGCCGCTGGGCGAGGCCTTCGAGGTCGAGGGGCATGGCGGCTCCCGAGGGGCGGAGGGCCTAACCGGCGGCCGCGGCCTCGGGAGGCCTACAGAGGCCTGACAGCCGGGTGGCGGGCGGCCGGATTTCCCATAGGAGGCGCGGGAAACCTGGAGAACGCCGTGGGAATGACCCTGACCCTCTACCGTATGCCCGCCAGCGCGTTGCACGAGGCCGGGGGAGATCCCGACGCGATTGGCGCCCTGCTCGACGCCGACCACCCCCAGCTCGACCTGGACAAAGGTTGGAACGGTCTCCAGTTCCTGTTGACCGGCGACACCTACCTCACCACCGGGCTCGGCGCGGCGCTGATGGGCGGCGAAGAGGTCGGCGACGACCTGGGCTATGGCCCCGCCCGCTGGCTCACTCCGGCCGAGGTGGCTGCGGTCTCCGAGGAGCTCGCGGGCGCCGACATCGACGCGCTGCGGGCCGACTGGACCAACGAGGCGGCCGAAGCGGATGGTGTGTATCCGTCGGTCTGGACACGCGAACCGGACGCCGTCGACACCTGGATTGTGCCCCTTGTCGGTCGCCTGCGCGCCTTCTACGCCGAGGCCGCCGCCGCCGAGCAGGGCGTGCTGATGGCGCTGCTCTAAAGTCGGGTATGCTGCGCACCTGTTCTGCCCCTCCCTCGCTTCGGAGTCCTCATGCGCAACTGGTCGCTTACCTCCTGTCTGCTGCTCACCTCCCTCCTCGCCTGCGCCGGTGACAAGGGCGAAGTCGACGAAGGGGGCCTCACCGGCGAAGCCGACGGCGCGCCGCTGGATGACACCGGGGGAATCACCGAGGGCAGCGACGGGGCCGATGGGGCCGACGGCGCGGACGGCGCCGACGGGACGGATGGCGCCGATGGCACCGACGACACGGGCACCACCGATGGTGCCGACGGGGCCGACGGCGCGGACGGGGCC
Organism: Alphaproteobacteria bacterium; assembly: GCA_040376505.1. Classification (GTDB taxonomy): domain Bacteria; phylum Myxococcota_A; class UBA796; order UBA796; family UBA2385; genus JBEIQK01. The sequence continues at coordinate 4,787 of JBEIQK010000029.1, forward strand.
GATGGCGCGGACGGGGCCGATGGCGCCGATGGCGCCGATGGCGCCGATGGCGTCGACCCCGTGGACGCCGATGGGGATGGCTACCCCGCCGACTCCGACTGCAACGACGCCGACGCCGCCGTGAACCCCGGCGCCGAGGAGCGCTGCGACAGCATCGACAACAATTGCGATGGCCTCGTCGACGACGCCGCTGTAGACGCGGTCACCACCTACGCCGATGTAGACGCCGACGGCTTTGGCGACGCCTCCACCGGGGTCACGGGCTGCGACAGCCCGGCCGGCCGGGTCACCGACGCCAGCGACTGCGACGACGCCGAGCCCGCCATCAACCCCGACGCCGTCGAGATCTGCGACGGCCGCGACAACAACTGCGACGCGCTGGTGGATGACCTCGATCCCGGCCTCGATCTCGGCACGGCCGGCACCTTCTACGTCGACGCCGACTTCGACACCTACGGTGACGGCGCCGCCCCGGTCTACGCCTGCGTGGAGCCGGCCGGCGCGGTCTCCGACGATCAGGACTGCGACGACGCCGACGCGGCCATCAACCCGGCGGCCGACGAGGTCTGCGACGGCGCTGACAACGACTGCGACGCGCTCATCGACGATGCCGACCCCAGCCTCGACACCGCCACGGCCAGCACCGGCTACGTCGACGCCGATGGCGACGGCTACGGCGACGCCGGCAGCCCCCTCCTGGCCTGCACGCTGGCGGCGGGCGTGGTCGCCGACGACACCGACTGCTACGACCGCGCCGCCGCCGTCAACCCGGGCGCCAGCGAGGTCTGCGACAGCCTCGACAACGACTGCGACGGCACCCTGGACGACGCCGACGCCAGCCTCGACACCAGCAGCGCCACCACCTGGTACCGCGACGCCGACAGCGACACCTTCGGCGACCCGGCCGTCACCACCAAGGCCTGCCTGCGCCCCACCGGCTACCGCGTCAACAAGCGCGACTGCGACGACACCGACGCCGCCATCAAGCCCACCGCCACTGAAATCTGTGACGGCGACGACAACGACTGCGACAGCCTGATCGACGACGCCGACCCGAGTCTCAGCGCAGCTTCGGCCAGCACCTGGTACACCGACGGCGACGGCGATGGCTTTGGCGATGCCAGCGCCGCCTCGGTCTCCTGCGACGCGCCCGCTGGCGGCACCGCAGACGCCACCGACTGCGACGACGGCGACGCGGCCATCAACCCCGGCGAGGCCGAGGACTGCAACGGCGTCGACGACGACTGCGACGGCGAGGCCGACTCCACCGCGGTCTGCCCCTGCGCAGTGGAGACCTACGACGGCGCTCGTCCGTACATGTTCTGCGAGACCCTGTCGAGCTGGTCAGACGCCCTCGCCACCTGCGAGACCTACGGCTACCACCTGCTCACCATCGACGACGTCGGCGAGAACACCTGGGCCGACGACACCGCCGATCTGTACAGCAATGGCAAGTGGTGGATGGGCTACACCGACGCCGGCACCGAGGGCATCTGGGCCTGGCAGGACGGCTCCACCTCCACCTTCACCGCCTGGGCCTCGGGCGAGCCGAATGACTCCGGCGCCGGTGAAGACTGTGGACAGTTGAACCGCTTCCACCCCGAATACACCTGGAACGACGAGCCCTGCTACAGCACCTTCCGCTTTGTCTGCGAGTACGAATAGGCCTCAGGCGGCCTGAGCCGGCGGGCAGTCGGGGGGTGTGAGCCGCCCGAGCTGGTCGCGCAGGTCGTCGAGGTGCAGCGGCTTCGTCCAGACCGGGAATCCGGCGTTGACAAGCTGCTGAACCTCGGGCAGGTGCAGGCTCATCCCGGTGAAGAAGGCGATCCGCGGGCGCCAGGGCTCCAGCAGCGGGAGGAGCTCGGTGGCCTGACCGTCGGTGAGGCCCATCTCGCAGAGGATGACGTCGAAGACCGGCTCCGACGCGCTCAGCAGCAAGGCTGTGGTGGAGACGGTGCGCGCAAAGGAGACCTGGAAATGCGGGCTCAGCACCCTGCGCAGCGCCTGGTTGAGCAGCAGATCGTCGGCCACCACCAGCAAGCGGGGGAGGGAGCTCTCAGGGGGGGAGGGAGGCGACATGGACAGGTTCCAGGAGGCCGTCGGAGGGCCGGGCCGGGTCAACCCCGGCGGTAGTTGTGGGAGAGGCGCAGGTACTTGGCGGCGAGCTGACGGGTGGACTCCCCTTGGGCGGCTTCGAGGGTCTTGACGACCTTTCCGGGGAGCCCGAGGACGAGAGAGCGGGGCGGGACCACGAGGCCGGCGGGCACCACCGCGCCTGCCCCGATCACCGAGTCCTCCCCGATGACGCAGCCATCGAGCAGGGTGGCCTGGATCCCAATCAGGCAACGGTCGCCGACGGTGCATCCATGAAGGACCGCGCGGTGACCCACCACAACATCTTCGCCAATTGAGGCTGGATCGCGATCCCCGAGGTGCACCACCGTGCCGTCTTGCAGGTTGCTCCGCGCGCCGATCGTGATGCGGTTGACGTCGCCGCGCAGCACGCAGCCGAACCAGACGCTCACCCCGCGGTGTAGCACCACATCGCCCACCAGGGCCGCGCCCGGTGCGAGGTAGACCTCCTCGGCGTCGACCTGGGGCATGGCCTCGCGGTACCGCTCGAAGATCACGCCCGGAAAGCGAGCCCGCAGGGCGCCCAGGCGCTCCTGGAGCGCCGAGAGCCCCGGCGGGGGGCCGTCGGCGAGCACGACGGTGTGGGTGAGGGTGCGGCTGGCCATGCGGTCTCCCGTGGGGCGGGCCGGAGGTTGAGAGGGCGCCACCCTCCTGGACTCCAAGGAGCTCTGGGCGCCGAGGGATCGCCCTCTTCGCGCTATCGGAGTGCATCGGCGCGTCCAGCGGGTCCTGAAGACTGCTTTGGCAGGGGGGGATTTATTTTCGTAGATCGCCGCCTCAAACGCCCAGGACTGTGCTTGTCAGCTCCTTGTCATGACCTTCCTTGTCGCTGCGCCTCGCCGCCAGCGGTGAAGTGGGCTAGCCGGCGCCGCCCGGCGCGCGCAGGGCGGTGAGGAAGCGATGAACGGCCTGCTCCTGGTGAACCTCGGCACCCCTGACGCCCCCGATACGGCCTCGGTGCGCCGCTACCTCGCGGAGTTCCTCTGGGATGCCCGCGTGCTCGACATCAACCCGGTGGGGCGCTTCTTTTTGCTCTACGGCGCCATCCTGCCCTTCCGGCCGGCCCGCAGCGCCCGCGCCTACCAGAAGGTCTGGGACCCCGTCCACGGCTCGCCCCTGCTGCGCCACAGCCGCGCGCTGCGGGACGCCGTCGCCGCGGCCCTCGGCCAGGGCTGGGCGGTGGAGCTGGGGATGCGCTACGGCCGCCCCGACCTCGAGTCCGCCCTCCGTCGCCTCGAAGAGGCCGGCTGTACGCGCATCGTCGTCGCCCCGCTCTACCCGCAGTACGCCAGCAGCAGCACCGGCTCCACACTGGAGCGCCTCTTCCAGCTCGCCGCAGCGCGCCCGGCGGTCCCCAATCTGAGCGTGCTGCCCGAGTTCTACGACGACCCCGCCTTCATCGAGGCCGTCGCCGCCGTCGCTCGGCCAGCCCTGGCCGACTTTCAGCCCGACCACGTGCTGATGAGCTACCACGGCCTGCCCGAGCGCCAGGTGGTGGCCACCCAACTCGGCGCCGGCGGCCACTGCCTCCAAAAGCCCGACTGCTGCGCCGCCATCACCACGGTGAACTCCCGTTGCTACCGGGCCCAGTGCTACGCCACCACCCGGGCCCTCACCCGCGCCCTCGATCTCGATCCGGCCCGGGTGAGCGTGAGCTTTCAGTCGCGCCTGGGCCGCATCCCCTGGATCAAGCCCTACACCGACGAGCACATGCCGCAGCTCCAGGCCGCCGGCCACAAGCGGCTCGCCGTGCTCTGCCCCAGCTTCGTCGCCGACTGCCTGGAGACCTTGGAAGAGATCGGCATGGGGGCCAAGGAGAGCTGGGAGGCCGGCGGCGGGGAGCTGAAGCTGATCGCCTGCGTGAACAGCGACCCCGCCTGGGTGCGCGCGCTCTGTGCCCTCGCCGAGCGCGCGCTGTCCGGCGCCCCGACTAGCGGCGGTTGAGCTTCATCAGCAGCACCAGGATGTTCCAGAACAGGACGAGCAGGCCCATCATGATCAGGAAGGCGCCCTCGATGTGCTGGCGGGTGTCGAGCTTGTGGAAGACCTGGTTCACCTGGTAGAGCAGGCCGGCCGCCGAGATCACGACGAAGAGGCCGCTGATCAGGATGCCGAAGACCCCGCCAAAGAGAGCCGGGAAGACGAGGCCCACGCCCATCAAGATGAGCATCGGCAGCGACAGCGCCGACAGGGCCGCGCCGATGAAGCTGAACTCCCGCGGGCTGGTCCAGACGTAGGCGGTCATGCCGAGGCCGGTGAGGCCGGTCATCATGAGCGCCAGGGTGACGAGGCCGAGGGGGTTGCCCTGGGCGGCGCCCATCGTCATCGCGGCGAGGAGCAGGTAGCCCATCGCGATGCCCTCAAAGACCGCGCCGATGCCGAAGCCGAGCACCTTCTGCTCGCCAAAGACCATCTTCGGCGCCACCCACTGGGCGATGCCGTAGCTGCCCAGGATGATGGCGAGGCTGACCCACTGGTTGAGGAAGATCGTGATGCCGGCCGCGGCCGTGAGGTAGACAAAGCCAGCCATGCTCATGGCCGAGATGCCGGCGACGACCAGGCCGCCGAAGGTCCAGGCGAAGACGCGCTTGAGGTACTCGACCCGCTCGCCGGCTTCGGCGTAGGCGAGGGGGCGCTCGGACAGGGTGTAAGACACGGGCTTCTCCGGGGTGGGTGTTCCTCGGGGAGATAACCCAGGCGCGGCCTTACCAGCCGGCGAGGTCGCCGATCGCCTTCATCGTCACCTCGGTGGCGGGCCAGTCCCAACTGCCGCCCAGCACCGCCACGTCATCCTTGCTGCCGTCGCCATCCGCATCAATTTTCGAACCCACCCGACCGACAAAGCTCGTCAACTGGGTCTGGGGCGTGGGGTCTTCGTCCCAGAATTCGTAGACGTTCACGCCAAGGATCTGAGCACCCTGGGCCCGCAAGGCGTCTTCGGCGTCGCGGTCGCTGGCGGCGTCGAAGCAGGCGCCGCTGGGCATGGTGTGGCCATAGCTGCGCGAACGAATCACATTGTCGACCGAGAGAATCACGATGCGGGTGCTGCCCTCGCGCAGGCCCACTCCCGGGATGGCGCCGGTGCCCGGCGTGCTGCTGTCGCGGGCCGAGCCGGCGGCCCCGCCATAGGCGTCGCCGCTGCTGCCGATGTAGGGCCGAATGTCGCGGGTGGTGTCAAAGGCCCCGTCGCAGGCCTGATCAAAGCCGAGGCCGAGCATCGCCTGGCTCACCGCCTCGAAGGCCGAGCCCGCCGCGTCGCCGCCCCAGGTCATCTCCACGCCGGCCATCACCGCCTTGGCCCGCGCCGCGTCGGTGGTGAGTTGGGTGAGCACTGTGTAGGGATGGCCGCCCCAGGCGCTGTACCACTCGCCATCGACGTTGTAGTCGTCGTAGGTCGCGATGGCGTAGGCGGCGTCGACCCCCGTGGCCTCGATCGCGTCGATGAGGGCCGGGATCTTGGTCTGTAGATCAGGGTGGTAACAGTCGTAGTTGTAGGCCACATCGAGCAGAAAGACGAAGTCGAACTGCCCGGCCGGCGGCGCGCTGTCTTCGGTGGTGGTGTTGCCGGTGTCCTTGGGCGTGCCATCGGACTCCCCCGGCGCCGTGTCGCCGGTGGAGGTCTCGGCGCTGTCGCCCGGCCGGTCGGGACGGGCGTTGCCCTTCTCGTCGGTGCCCAGGTTGTAGTCTGAGCAGGCGAGGGCGAGGAGGGCGGGAATCAGGCGCAGCATCATCAAAGACTCCGAAGCCGTCGCACTCTACACGCTGATCGAGCCCTTGCGGAAGTCGCTCTTGCCGATCTTCACGTTCACCAGCGCCGGCTTGCCGCTGGCGATGGCGCGATCGATGGCCGGACGCAGGTCTTCGGGCCGCTCCACCCACTCGCCGTGGCCGCCCAGGGCCTCCACCACCTTGTCGTAGCGCGTGAACTCGAGCGCCGTCGCCGGCGCGCGGTCTTCGCCGAAGATCTCGACCTGGCCGCGCCGGATCTGGGTCCAGCCCGCGTCATTGCCCATCACGCCGATGACCGGGATGTTCTGGCGCACCATCGCCTCGAACTCAAAGCCGTTGAGGCCGAAGCTGCCGTCGCCATAGATGATGAAGACGGGGCTGTTGGGGCGGGCGAGGCGGGCCGCCATCGCGAAGCCAGGGCCCACGCCGAGCGTGCCGAGGGGCCCCGGGTCCATCCAGTGGCCCGGCCGGCAGACATCCACCACCTTGGCCGCCGTGCCGACGATGTCGCCGCCGTCGCAGATGATGGTGGCGTCTTCGGGGATGGCGTCGGCCAGCTCCTTGCTGAAGCGCAGGGGGTTCACCGGGCTCGCGTCGCTGGCCATCTCGGCGGCCATCTTGGCCTTGTCCTTCTCCTCGAGCTTGCGCACCACGTCGACCCAGTCGTTGCCCACCCGGTGACCGGCCTCGGCGAGCTGCTTCATCACGAGCCCGCTGTCGGCGTTGAGGCCCACGTCGACGCCGCGGTTGTGCCCGATGACATGGGGGTCGAGGTCGACCTGGATGACCTTGGCGCCGGCGTCGATGGCCTGTCCGTACTGCAGGCGGAAGTCCCAGGGCGTGCCGAAGATGGCGACCACATCGGCCGCCGCGAGGGCCTTGCCGCGGGAGAGGCGGAAGAAGTGCGGATCTTCGGGCCGCAGGGCGCCGCGGGCCCCGCCGTTTAAGTAGCAGGGCACGTCGTAGCGCGAGAGGAAGCCGGCCAGGGCGTCGCGGTAGGGGCTGAAGAACCACTGGGTGCCCACGATGGCCACCGGGCGCTCGGCCCCGGCCAGGAGGGCGGCGGCCTCTTCGATGCCGGCCGGATCGCCGCCAGCCACCCGCTCGGAGCGGTACTGGGTGGGGGCCGTGATGCCGGCGTCGTCTTCGAGGCTGAAGAGCACGTCGAGGGGCAGCTCCAAGAAGACCGGCCCCGGCACGCCGCTCGTCGCCTTGCGAAAGGCCATCGCCATGTAGTCGGGGATGCGCCGCAGCTCGGGGACCGTGGCGCTCCAGCGCGTGATCGAGCGCATCAGGGTGACGTGGTCCATCTCCTGCAGGCTGCCCATCTCGCGGAAGGCGTTCGGCCCCTGGCCGCCCAGCACGATCATCGGGATGCCGCCGCGCCAGGCGTTGGCCACCGCGGTGACCACATCGGTGATGCCCGGCCCAGCGGTGACCGCGCAGACGCCCACCTTGCCGGTCGCCCGGGCCCAGCCCTCGGCGGCGTGGCCGGCGCTCTGCTCGTGGCGGGTGTCGACCACGCGGATGCCCACATCGAGGCAGCCGTCGTAGATGTGCTGGATGTGCCCTCCGCACAGGGTGAAGAGGTGGGTCACCCCTTCGGCGGCGAGGGCGCGGGCGACGAGGTTTCCGCCGTGAACATAGGCCATGGGAGCTCCCGGTGAGCGGCCGGCTTATCTCGCTTTGCGGCGCGTCCGCCAGAAGCAGGGTAGGGGGCGCCATGTCTCCGCCTTCTATCTGGAGCCGACGCGGTCTTGGCGTCGCCGCCATCGGCCTCCTCGGGGTGGGCGGACTCTGCGCGGGGTTGCTCCACCTCCCCGCCGCAGCGCCCGGTTACCGCTTGCTTTCGGCCGAGGAGATCGACCAGATCGAGGTCCTCGCCGCGGCCCTCTTCCCAACCGGGGCCCTGCCTGTCGGCGGCGGCGATGGCGAGACCGCCCCGCGGGTCGACCGCCTCCTCGGCGATGAGCTCGATCCCAGCGCCGCCGCCCCCTTTCGGCATGTGCTCCAGGCCCTCTCTGCCCACGCCCAACTGGTCGCCGGCGCGCCCCTGGGCGATCTGTCGGCCGACGCGGCCCGCTCGCTCTTCTCCACCTGGTCTGACCCGCACAACCCGCCCCGTCGCCTCGCCGCCGAGTCGATCAAGGCCGTGCTCGGCCTCGCCTACTTCCGCCGGCCCGACGTCATCGCCGCCATCGGCTGGAAGCGGGGCTGCGGCGCATGAAGCTCGGCTTCTCCGACTATGGCCCTACCGAGGCCTGGACCGCCGACGCCGTCGTCATCGGCGCCGGCGCCGGAGGCTGTGCCGTCGCCACCGCCCTCGCCGAGGCCGGGCTCCGCGTGCTGATCCTCGAAGAGGGCCGCCACTGGAACCCCGCCGACTTTGTCGCCGACTCGGGCTTTGCCTTTCGGAATCTGTACGCCGGCCGCGGCTCCCGCAGCGCCCTCGGCAACGCCGCCATCCCCGTGCCCGGCGGGCGCGGCGTCGGCGGCAGCACCCTCATCAACAGCGCCATCTGTTTTCGAACCCCCGGCCCCGTGCTGCGCGACTGGGTGGAGCGCGGCTGCCACCGCCTCACCGAGGCCGCGATGGCCCCCCTCCTCGACCGGGTCTGGGACACGCTCAAGGTCGGCGTCAACCCCGAGAGCGTGCAGCGCAGCAACAACCTCCTCTTCAAGCGCGGCGCCGAGGCCCTCGGGCTGCCCGGCCGCTTCCTCGACCGCTCGGCCCCGGCCTGCGTCGGCTGCGGCGTCTGCCAGATGGGCTGCCCCTCGGGCGGAAAGTGGAGCGCTGACCGCAGTTTCCTCCCCATCGCCCTGGCCACCGGGCTCGTGCGGGTACACGCCGACTGCCGCATCGACCAGCTCCGCACCGACGGCGGCCGCGTCGTCGCCGTCGAGGGCCGCACCATCCAGCCCGAAGACCTGCAGCCCGCCGGCCACTTCAGCGCCACCGCCCCCATCTTCATCCTCTCCGCCGGCCCCATCGGCAGCCCCCAACTGCTCGTCCGCAGCGGCCTCGCCGACGAGGACACCTGCGGCCGCAACCTGCATCTGCACCCCGCCGTGGGCATGGTCGCCCGCATGGACGAGGTCATCGACCCCTGGAGCGGCGTCACCCAGGGCTACTTCGTCGATCGCTGGGACCGCGGCTACCTGCTCCAGACCTTCTCGGTCACCCCCGACCAGCTCTACATCGCCCTGCCCTGGTCGCTGGGCGACGAATTACTGTCTACGATGGCCGACATGCGCCACCTCGCCATGGCCGGCCCCCTCGTCCACGATGAAGACAGCGAGGGTCGGGTCACCTCCTTGGGCCTCCACTACTGGGTCGGCGACGGCGACCGCCGCAAGCTCCTCGCCGGCCTGCGCGAGACCGCCCGGGTCTTCTTCGCCGCCGGGGCCCGCCGGGTCTACCCCGCCATCGTCGGCGGCCGCAGCATCGGCCACCCCGACGAGATCGACGCCGCCATCCCCGACGACATCCCGGCCCGCGACCTCTACCTCTACGCCAGCCACCCGATGGGCACCTGTCGCATGGGCGCCGACCCCGCCACCAGCGTCGTCGACCCCGACGGCAGGGTTTGGGGCTGGGAGAACCTCTATGTGGCCGATGCCAGCGTCTTTCCCACCTCGCTGGGGGTGAACCCGCAGGTCACCACGATGGCGGTGGCCCTGCTCATCGGTGCGGTGGCCGCCTCCCGGTGAGCCCCCCGCCGCGTTAGGCCGCCGGCCCCCCTCCAAACCGGGGCAGCCGCCCCATCGGAAGACCCCCGTGGCCCACGTCACCTCCACCAACATCACCTGGCACAGCTCGCAGGTCACCCGCGCCGAGCGCTCCCAGATCCTCGGCGCCAAGGGCTGCGTCGTGTGGCTCACCGGCCTCTCGGGCTCGGGCAAGAGCACCATCGCCTGCCGCGTCGAGCAGATCCTCCTCGCCCGCGGCATCGCCACCTACGTCCTCGACGGCGACAACATCCGCTTCGGCCTCAACAAGGATCTGGGCTTCTCGCCGGCCGACCGCAAGGAGAACATCCGCCGCATCGGCGAGGTCTCCAAGCTCTTCGCCGACGCCGCCATCATCACGCTCACCGCCTTCATCAGCCCCTACCGCGAAGACCGCGACCAGGTCCGCACCATCCTGCCCCAGGGTGAGTTCATCGAGGCCTACGTCGCCACCAGCGTCGAGGTCTGCGAGGGCCGCGACCCCAAGGGCCTCTACAAGAAGGCCCGCGCCGGCCAGATCCCCAACTTCACCGGCATCTCCGCCCCCTACGAGGCCCCCGAGAGCCCCGAGCTGCGCGTCGAGACCGCCGACCGCAGCGTCGACGACTGCGCCATGGACGTCATCGCCTACCTCGAGGCCAAGGGCTTCATCCCCGCCCAGGTCGCCTGAACCGCCCCGATCTGCCCGACCGTCACAATTCGGTCAAGGCCGCCCGGCCCCCCCAGGTCAGGCGGTAGTGTGTCGGCCCCGGAGACCCCCGATGTCGACACCCCCAGCGGGCCGCATTCTGCTGCGCAGCACCGAAAACCGGGTGGGCACCTTTGGGCGCCTGCTCGGTCGTTTCTTCCTCTTCTGCCTGGGCTGGAAGACCGAGGGCACCCTGCCCTCCACCGACCGCGCCCTCTTCATCGCCAACCCCCACACCACCAATTGGGATGCCTTCATCATGGTGTGTGTAGCCTGGGCCATGGGCATGAAGCTGGCCTGGCTCACCAAAGAAGACCTCACCCGCACCGCCTTCTGGCGCCTCGCCCGCGCCTTTGGCGCGATCCCGATCTACCGCGACCAGAAGAAAGGCCAGGTCATCCAGGTGGTCGAGGCCTTCAAGCGCTCCGAGAAGATGTGGCTGGCCGTCGCCCCCTCGGGCACGCGCAAAAAGACCGAGGCCTGGAAGAGCGGCTTTTACTACATGGCCTTCCACGCCCAGGTGCCCGTCATCCTCGGCTTCCTCGACTACCGCCGCAAGGTCGGCGGCACCGGCCCCACCTTCCTGCTCACCGGCGACGTCAAGGCCGACATGGACAAGATGCGCGCCTTCTACAAAGACGTGCAGGGCAAGTACCCCGAGAACGACACCCCCGTGCTCCTGCCCATCGAAGGCCAGCAGCTCCAGCTGGACGACGGCTCGATCGAGGAGCCCCGCGCCGCCGCCGCCGGCTGAGCGGCGCCGCCCGTCCCTGCGCGAAGCGGCGAAGGCCCCCCGGGCCTTCAGCCCGCCGCCGCGACCCGCGCCTGAATCCGCGCAATCAGCGCCGCGATGGCCGCGCTCCGGTCGGCGAAGGGCGTGACCCCATCGGCATCAGCGATGAGCAGCGCCTGATTCAGCTTCCCGAGCACATTGGCGAAGACGAGATCGCTGCCCGTCCGCGCCCGCTGCGCCGTGGCGATGGCCGCCAGACCGCCCATGTCCGTCTCCGGCCCCGCCGCCTTGAAGGAGACCAGCAGGCAGCGCGGATCCCAGCCCTTGATCTGGTCGAGGATCTTCGGCCCCCGCAGCAGCCGAATCGTGATTTCGTCGGCCCCGCTGGGGATCTTGCCCGGCGCCACCACCGGGATGTAGTCGCCCACCGCCGCCGAATGCACCACCACCCCGCCCGGATGGGCCCCCACCCAGGCTCGCATCTTCGCCTCCAGGTCGAGGGTGCCGCCATACTCCACCTTCTCGACCCATCCCGGCGCCCGCATCAGGGCCTCGGGGTTGCCAAAGAAGGTGACCGGTCCCACCGCCGCCAGCCCCGCCGCGACGGCCACCCCCGTGGCACCCCCGGCGTGGGCGCTGATGTAGCGAATCGCGTCCACCGTGTTGCGGGTCGCCCCCGCGGTGATGAGGACGGGGCGAGGCATCGACGGCTCCAGGCTGGGCCGGCCCACTTTTCTTGCCATCCCCCCGCTGTCAAGCGGGCCGGGGGCTTGCCCGCGCGCCGCCGCCTCCAGTAAGGTCGACCGGATGAACGCAGCCGCCACAGACCCCAGTGAATCCCCCCCCTGGCGCATCGCCGCCGACCAGCTCCAGGCCACCTTCGGCGAAGCCCCCGCCTGGGCCGTGCTCCTCGGCAGCGGCATGGGGCCCGTCTTCGACCGCCTCTCCGCCGTCGAGGGCGACCTGCCCTACGACGCCGTCGGCCTGCCCGCCACCGGCATCGCCGGCCACGCCGGCCGCGTCAAGGTCGGCGCGCTGGGCGCCACCCGCGTCGTCCTCCTCGCCGGCCGGGTCCACGGCTACGAAGGCCGCAGCGCCGAAGAGACCCTGCGCACCGTCCGCGCCCTCGCCGCCTGGGGCGTGAAAACCCTGCTCCTCACCAGCGCCGTCGGCGGCATCCGCACCGCCTGGCCCCCCGGCTCCCTGGTCCGCGTCACCGACCACATCAATTTCATGGGCCGCAACTTCCTCTGGGGCCCCAACGAAGACCGCCTCGGCACCCGCTTCCCCGACCTCAGCACCGCCTACGATCCCGGCCTCGCCGCCATCATGGACCGCTGCGCCGCTCGCATCGGCGTCGCCCTGCAATCCGGCGTCTACGCCGCCACCTCCGGCCCCTCCTACGAGACCCCTGCCGAGATTCGCATGCTCGGCATGGTGGGCGCCGACGTTGTCGGCATGAGCCTCGTCCCCGACGTGCTTGGCGCCGTCCACGCCGGCCTGCGGGTGGGCGCCATCGCCGTCGTCTCCAACCTCGCCGCCGGGCTGTCGCCCGAGGCCCTCACCCACGAGGATGTCCAGCGCGTCGTCGGCGGCGCCGCCGCCCGCCTGGGCGACCTCGTGGCCGAAGTGGTGAACGAATGTTGAGCCCCGCCGACGCCGAGCTGCTGGCCGTCGCCATCCAAGCACGCCAGCGCGCCTTCGCCCCCTACTCCGGCTACCTCGTCGGGGCCGCCGTCCGCGGCGCCTCGGGCACCGTCTACACCGGCTGCAACGTCGAGGTCTCCTCCTTCTCGCTCACCTGCTGCGCCGAGCGGGTCGCCGTCTTCAAGGCCATCTCCGAGGGCGAGCCCCACATCACCGGCGCCGCCGTGGTCACCGCCGACGAGGTCCCCGGCACCCCCTGCGGCGCCTGCCGCCAGGTCCTCCACGAGTTCGGCCCCGGCATCACCATGATCATGGGCAACACCAACGGCGCCGTGCGCCAGATGCCCATCGCCGAGCTGCTGCCCCACGCCTTCGGCCAGGACTGGGTGCTGCCCTTCATCCGGCGCAGCCACGGCGGCGGGTGAGGGTGCGCGCGTGCGGGCGCTTGTGGGTTTCCGGTAGCGCGCGGCCTGCGGCCCGAAAAGGTGGGACTCCGCTTTGAACCGCGACCTGCCCCTCGTGCTGCTCCCCGGCGTGGAGGGTGACGCCGGGATCTTTGAGCCCCTGGCACCGCTCGCCCGGCGTCGGGAGCTTATCGCCCTGGATCTGCCTTCCCGGGGCGACACCCTCGCCGCCATCGCCGCCGCCCTGCTGCCCCAGATCGCGGCCCCGCGTTTCGCGATCTTTGGGCTCAGCCTCGGCGGGCTCGTCGGGCGGGCGCTGCTCTCGCAGGCGCCGGGGCGGGTTGCGGGGCTCATCACGCTCAACACCTTGCCGGACCGTTCGCTGCTGCCGGCGGGGGTGGCTCGGGCGCCGGCGGTCTTGGGCTTGCTGCCGGCGGGCGTCTTTTCGAGGGTTTACCGCCGCAGGATCGCGCGTCGGCACGCGGAAGAGGGGCTGCCGGCCGCTCTCTCTGTGCAACTGCTCGACCGGCTGCCGGGCCGTGACACCCTCATCGACCGCCTGCGCGCCATCGACCGTTGGGGGCTCGATCCGGTTGTTTCGGCGCCGCATCTGGTGTTGCGGGCCCAGGTGGACCC
>JBEIQK010000754.1:0-3193 GCA_040376505.1 Alphaproteobacteria bacterium
CCCGCATCGCCGACGCCAGCGCGACGGGCAATGCCCCAGTCGATCACCAGCACCTCGTCAAAGTCGCCGAGCAGCAGGTTCTCGGGCTTCAGGTCGCGGTGGATGACCCCGCGCGCATGGGCATGGGCCATCGCGCCGGCCACCACCTCCAGGGCCCAAAGGGCCCGGTCGACGGCGCGGGCCTCGAATTGCACCCGGAGGGTCTGGGCGCCAGCCAGGGCCCGCATCGTGTACCAGGGGCGGCCGTCGGGGTGGGCCCCACAGTCGAGGATGCCGACGATGGCGGGGTGCTGGAGCCCAGCGGTGATGCGCGACTCGTTCTCAAAGCGGCGGCGGGCTGCAGCGTGGTGGGCGAGGCTCCCAAGCAGGCTCTTCTGGACGATCATGCGCTCCAGATGTTGATCGTAGAGCAAGCGCAGCTCGCCCATGCCACCGCGAGCGAGGAGCCCCCGGTCGAGGTAGCGGGCCGACGGGGTCGGGTTCGGGGCCGACGGCAGCTCCCCCGCTTCGGCGAGGGTGGGCTCGATGGCCCCTGGGAGACCATCGAGGACCGCGGTAGACAGGGCAGGTTCGGGCAAGGAGGCCATGAATGGGCACGCTGCAGCAGGACGGGAAGACCTTCCACCTCCTACCGTGGACCGCGCTCGGCCGCGCGCCCGGCGCCACGATCCGCCTGGATGACCCGCGGGTCTCTGGGGCCCACGCGGTGCTCAGCTGGAGCGAGGCCTGGCAGATCCAGGACCTCGGCAGCCGCAACGGCACCTTTCACAACGGCCAGCGCCTGGAGGCCGGGCAGCGGCCCGCCCTGTCGGCGGGCGATCGCCTGCGCTTTGGGGCCGAGGGGCCCGAGCTGGTGCTCACCGATGACAGCGCGCCGGTGGCGATGGCCCTGCCCGCGGGCGGCGGGGCGCCGGTGCTGGCGGCCCAGGGCCTGCTTTCACTGCCCAATGCCGATGCACCGGTGGCACAGGTCTTTGAAGACCAGGAGCGCTGGTTCTTTGAGAGCGAGGGCGGCACCCTGCGCCCCGTACAGTCGGGCGACTGGGTGACGGTGGCCGGCGGCCGCTTTCAGCTCTCGCTGCCGGCGGCCTGGGTGAGCACCCGCGAGGGCGATCAGCGCCTGCAGTTGGGACTGTGTACCCTCGTCTTTGGGGTGAGCCCCGACGAGGAGCATGTCGACCTGCACCTGCTGCAGGGCCCGCAGCGACTGGAGCTCCCCCACCGCGCCCACCACTACACCCTGCTGACCCTGGCCCGCAGCCGGCTCCGCGACCGGGCCGCCGGCGTCGCGCCGGGAGAGGAGGGCTGGGAAGACCCCGAGCGCCTCGCCCGGCGGCTGGGCCTCTCCACAAACGCCTTTTTTGTGCAGCTCTGTCGGGCCCGGGCTCAACTGGCCGAGGCCGGCGTGGAGGGCGCCAGCGGCCTCATCGAGCGACGGGCGGGCGGAAAGCTGCGGCTCGCCGCGACCGAGCTGCGACTCGATCGCGGCGAGGCCGCACCTCTGGCTACCAGGTGACCTTCACGCCCACGCCCACCGAGCCGCCGACGTCGATCACCACCGAGCCATAGGCCACCGAGCCGGTGGACGAGCAGGTGAAGGTCAGTCCTTCACCGTCGGCGCCGATGTCGTCGGCGCTGGTGGTGTCCCGCTCGCGCACCTCGGCATCCCAGTTGAGGGTGACGACGGTGCCGCTGGTCACCGACTGGGTGGTGAGCACCACGTCGGAGTTGTTGGTGGTGCCCGCCTTCATGTTGCTGTTGGTGTAGGTGTTGGAGTAGGTCGAGCCGCTGGGGGTGACCACCCGGGTCTTCACGTAGCCATCGAGCTCCAGCGCCGGGTCGGTGCCGCCCTCACCGGAGATCGCCTGAACGTAGTCGCGCTTGAAGCTGTAGGTGCAGGTGGCCGGCGGCGGCGGGGGCAGGACGGCCGAGACGAGGTCCAGCGAGGCGAGGTCGCGGTCTCCCACCATCAGGTGCGCGGCGCCGACCAGCGCGCTGCCGGCCACCTGTTCACGGGCGTCGACGTCGACGTAGAGCACCTTGAGCTCGCCGGGCTCGATGATGCCTTCGGAGAGCTCGGCCGACATGCCCTCGCCCTCCGTCCACAGCAGGAAGGCCTGGGGCTGGTCGGTGTGATTGACCACCTCGGCGACGGCCAGGGCGGCGCGGTTGATGCGGCCGGCCAGGACGCGGTCGCTCAGGTCGGACTGCATGCGAACCACGAGATCGCAGGCGTCGCCGAGGCCGTTGCCGTCTTCATCGGACTGGGTGGGGTTGGAGACGACCGGGCAGTTGTCGGCGCTGTCGGCGAGGCCGTCGGCGTCGGTGTCGTCCTGAACGGAGGCGCCACCCGCGCTGCCGAGGATCGTGTCGGTGTCGGCCCCGGGGGACTGGGCGCTGTCGTCACAGGCGGCGAGGAGGGAGAGGGCAAGCAAGGAGAAGAAAGGGCGAAGGGACATGCTCGGCTCCAGTCTGGCTGAAGAGGTTTGTGTGCACCGCCAGACGCCCTTCTTCTACAGCCCCCCTCGACCGAAACCCATTACGGCGAATTACTCCGCCGCCGCCTCTCCCTCCGGCCGGTAGAACTGCCGGTACCACTGCCGCAGCCGCCCCAGCGGCCCGTCCGTCTCGGCCAGCCGCGGCGCCTCGCGAAAGACCTTGTGCTCCCAGATGGCGATGTCCTGGTGCAAGCCCTTGAGCAGGTTGTCGACATACATCTGGGCGAACTGATCGGTGCGCGGCCCCTTGCGGGCGAGGCTCACCGCAAAGCGCAGGTGCAGGGTGCCCCGATCGATCGGCGTGTGGGCCAGCAGCAGGCGACTGTGCAGCACGCCGCGCATGTCGGAGATCTGGAAGGCCGGGCCATGGTAGGTGGCCACGATGTCGAAGTGGTCGACCCCGCCGTGAATCGGGTGGGCCCGGCCGATGGTGTGCTGGGTGGCGCAGTGCCCCTCGTAGTGGTTCTCGAAGGTGTCGACATGGGTGTTGTGAACGGTGGGGAAGTGCGCCTTGTCGGCCACGTTCTCTACGATCTCGCGCGGGTGCGTGGCCACGGTGATGCGGTTTTCATGCCAGGGGGTCCAGCCCGCCGAGCCGAAGCCCTCGATGGCGGGCACCTCCCAGGTGGGGCCGCCGCCGCCCTCGTCATGCCAGACAAAGAGGGCGCCGTTGCGCTCCACCACCGTCCAGGCCC
>JBEIQK010000273.1:0-7695 GCA_040376505.1 Alphaproteobacteria bacterium
ACGCCGCCGCCACCGACCCCCAGTTCGCGCCCTTCTTTGCGAACCTGGTCGCCGCGGGCCCCGAGGCGATCGACGCCTTCAAGCTCAGCCTCGCCAACTTCATCTCCGACGCCTACGGCTGCTCCACCGGCGCCTACACCGGCCCCGACATGGTCACCGCCCACACCGGCATGGGCATCACCCAGGCCCAGTACGATGACTTCATCGGCCTGATCGCGGGCATCCTCGCCTCCGCCGGTGTCCCCGCCGACGACATCAACTACTGCTTCGCGCCGCCGCTGGTTGATCCGGCCTTCTCCAGCACCATCGTGGGTCACTGAGTCATGGCCCGCGTCTGGTTCTTCACGGCGGCGGGCGCCGTCGCCTTTGTCGGCCTCGTCGGCCTCGCGCATCTCCCGGCCGCCCGGCCCCTGCTGCGCATCTTCGCCGGCGGGGCCTGCCCGGTCGGCGCGGACGCGCCGGCCGACCCCGCGGTGATCGATCAGGCGCGGGCCTCCACCTTGCCGGCCCTGCGGGGGGAGACCGCCGCGGCCTCCCGTCCCGCGGCCGGCTTTCGCCTCGATGAGGATGACGCCGCCTCGGTGGCGGCCTGGGCGGTCCAGCACAAGCTCTCCTGCGCCAAAGAAGGCGCGCTCACCACCTGCGGGCCGGTGCCAGCGGGGCTGCTGCCCGAGGGGCGGGCCCACGACACGATCTCCTTTCAGTTCGACGCCAATGACAAGCTCGTGACCGTGATGGCGCGGGTCAACGCCCTGCCGGCCGAAGAGGCGGCGGCGACCGTTCAGGCGCGGACGGCGGTCCTGGAGGCGGCGGTGGGGCCGGCCTACAGCGCCCGCGGCGACGCGGCCTCGCTGTCGAAGCCCCTGTCGCAGGTCTCGGCGGAGTTCCGCTTCACCGACTACCGGGCTCAGTTGACCGCCACCCATGTTGGCGGTGGACGGATCGCCTACCGCGAGGTCTTTCAGTCGCTGCGCCTCGCCGGCTGATCGTCTCCCCACACCAGCGGCAAGAGGAGGTCGGGGCGATCGGTCTGGGGGATCATCACCCCGGCCGAGAGCGACGCTTCGTACATCGTCGTGTCGCCGGTGAGCCCGGCCGAGGCGTCGGCCAGGAAGACATCCATCAGGGGACGGTGGCCGAGGCTGCGCACCACCTCGGCCAGCTCCGGCGCGTTGTCGTTGATCTCGACGATCACCGGCGGGTGGCTGGCGAAGTGGGCGAGCTGCTCGGTGAGCTGGGCCTCGGAGTCAACGCGGATCATCGTGCGCAAGCTGGGCTCGATCAGCAAGGCGGCGTCGATCTTCTCCACCGAGGAGGTGTCGAAGAGCGCGTGCTCGACCATGTCGGTGCGTAGGATGGCCTCCACCAACAGATCGACCCGGTCGGTCTTGTTGGCGTCGACCAGCACGTCGATGCGCCCGCGGGCGGCGAGCAGGATCTCATCGAGGGTGGGGATGTAGGCGCAGCTCCAGTCGCCGGGAAAATCCACGAGGTCGACCTGCAGCGACTGAACCTCGGTGAGGGTCATCGTGGCGACGTCGCCGGTGCCGCTGGTGGTGCGGTCGACGGTGTCATCGTGCAGGTTGACCAGGGCGCCGTCGGCGGTGGGCCGAGGGTCGGTCTCGACGAAGTCGAGGCCATAGGCCACGGCGGCGTACACGCTGTGCACCGTGTCTTCGGGGGCGATCACCCCAAGGGCGCCGCCGGCGCCCCGGTGGCCGCTCACCAGAGTCTCTGTGCAGGTGGGGTCGGTGGCGCAGCCGGCGGGGCGGTCGATCCAGCGCGCGGGGGGCGTGGAGGCGCTGCAGTCATAGGTGGACGGATCGGGGGGCCAGACGGGGGCCTCGCCGGAGTCATCGGCGGCGCTGGGCTTTCCGGCGCCGTCGGCGCAGGCGAGGAGAAGGAGGGGGAGGGCGCGCATCCGGGCTCCGACGGGCGGCGCGGCGGTGGGGTGCGCCGCCCGGCCCGGGGGAGGGGACTAGCCTGCCCGGAGAAGATCGGACAGACCGCCGCCCCCCTCGGCCGCCTCAGTCCGTGAGCACATCCTCCAGGATCGGTCCCAGTCCGTCGTGGAGGGCGCGCAGCTCTTCCATCGGCTCCTCGCTGAGCTGCCGGGCGTCGGAGCAGACCGTGGCCAGCCGCGTGGTGGCGAGCTGGAGGTCTTTCACGGCCTGCACGCGGGCGGCCAGCTCGGCGGGGGGCTTGTCTTCGGCGCCCCGATCGCGTCGGACCACCGCGCGGCTGAGCAGGGTGGAGAGGCGCAGGGTGGCCTCCGCGTGCAGCAAGCCGGCCTCCTCGGTGGGCAGCTCGGCGAGGGCCTTGAGGCGCTTTTCGACGTAGTTGTGGAAGCCGCGCAGGCGCTTCATGGCGTCGGTCTGCATGGCGCCCACGCCCAACTCGGTGTTGCGGCTGCCCACCTTTTGGACCTCGTCGTTGGTGGCCTCCATGCCCTGGGTCTTCACCTGCTCGCCGCGGCCGGCCCGACGCACCATCTCGGCCACGAGATCGCCGACGGCGTGGATCTCGGCGATGCCGGTGTTGACGCCGCTGCCCTGCATCGGGTTCGGGCTGGAGACGGAGTCGCCCACCAGCACGGCGCGCTTCTCGGGCACCACGGCGCGATCGACGCGCTGCAAGGTGATTCGAAACTGTCCCATGTTCTTGGGATCGATCACCAGACCGTGGAGCTTGTTGCCCCGCGTGGCGCGCTCCAGCACATAGGCCTCGAGGAGGTTGCGATCCTGGGCCATGCGCTCGAAGTTCTCCGGCGTGGTGGTGCCCAGGCGGTACTTCGTGCCGCCCGAGCCCTCCAACAGCACCACGTCCTCGCCCTCCACCTCGGCCTTCTCCAGGGGGTCGAAGACGTGGGATTCGGGCACCCGCTCGCGCTCATCGTCTTCGGTGGGCGGCGTGAAGACCGTGGCGACGGCGTGCTCGTGAACGTCGAGGGCCGAGACCTCCACGCCGAGGGCCTGGGCCATCGAGACCTGGTTGTGACCGGTCGGCACCTTGGTGAGGCTGGTGCCCACCGCGACGATGAGCAGGTCGGCGCGGGTGACTCCATTGTTCAGGGTGATCACAAGCTCGTTGGTGTCGGTGTCTTCCTCCATCGAGACCACCGACAGGCCGCGCTCGATCGCCACGCCCAGCGCCTTGGCGCGCTCAAAGGCGGCGTTCTCCACCTCGCGGACCGAAGGAGCGACATCTCGGCCCCTCTCATCGGTGAGGACGTGGCCAATGCCGGCCTTGACCATGCGCTGCAGCGAGCCGGTGTCGAGCTTGAGCACGTTGCCGCGGGAGTAGTCCTGGGCGCGGCCTTCGTAGACGGTGACCTCGGCGCCGCGCATCCGCGCCTCGATGGCCGAGAGCAGGCCGACGGGGCCGCCGCCCGCCACAGCGACCCGTCGCGTCGACGACTTGCCGACAACCGACCCGCTCTGGCTGTCGTGGACGACGTCCTTGCCGATCAGCGTGCCGTCGACCTTGGCGATCTCGACAAACTTGCGACGCACCGTGTCTTCCCAGAGCAGGCCTCCCTTTTTCTGGGTGGCGAGGCGGTCGGCGGCGCTCACCACCGACTGGGCCCGCTCGAAGAAGCGCCGCACGTCGGAGCCGTCGTGGCGGCCGCCGCCGATGAGGCCCTTGACGGCGCGCGCGGGGTTGGCCTCGGTGAGGTAGGCGCGGGCGGCGTTCTCATCGAGGCGGGTGTGCAGCAGGCCCATGGTGAGCGCGCTGCGCCAGGTCTCCAGCTCAAGGACGCCCTCGGGGCGGGCCCGTCCGACCGCCTGGAGCAGCCGGGCCTTGCCGACCATGTGGTCGAAGAGGGGGTCGGTGGACAGAGAGGCGATCTCCTGGTTTACCCGATCCACCAGCAGGTTCAGTCGATCGTCGTGGACAGTGACCTCGGGCTCCTCGGGCTGGACGAAGTTGACGCCGTAGTCCTCGGGGGTGAGGAGCAGGCGGGTCTCCCGCTCGTAGAGATTGTCCACCAGCGCGGCCAGGCGGTTGGTGACCTCGATCAACGCGGCCACGCGCCCCTCGGCCTCGATGCCGGTCTGCTTCGCCTCGGCGATCCGGCGACGGAGCTCCTTTTTGCGCTCGCTGGTAAAGCGCTTGTACTCGTCGGTGACCTCGCCGAGATCGGTGTCCAGGGCGCCGAGGCCCTTGCGGGCCTGGTCGAGGGCGGCGGTGAGCAGGCCCCAGTCGCGGTCCACCTGCTTGCGCACCAGGGCAACACGCTCCGCGTCCTCTTCGGCGATCTCGACCGCGCTGTGATCGCGCACCTCCTGGGCCAGCTCGGTGACGCGTTCTTCTTCGCGCAGGAGCGCCTCTTTCAGCTCATCGGCGCGCTCTTCGAGCTCGCGCCGACCTTCCGAGGCCTCCTGCCGGTTACGCAGGAGGTCCTCGTCGAGGCCGTCCTCGTCGTCCTCTTCGACCTCCTGCTCGCTGCCCGAGAAGAACTTCTTTACCTTGGACTTCAAGGTTCCGTAGGTGCGGATGGACTCCGACGACTCTTCGCCCAGCAGCCCCACGTGGGCCTCGGCCAGCTCGGCGGCCACTGGGATCAGCTTCTTCAGGTCGGGGGCCAGCTCCTTGTGGATCTTCTGCCCCTTGACCCGGAACGTGACCTTGCCCCCCGAGAGCTTCTCCACCGAGCCCACCACCGGCTCCTGGGCTCGCTGGCTCTTCAAGAAGAGCGCCCGCTTCTCGCGGGCCGAGGCCGAGGCGAAGAACTCGATCACCACGGCGAGCTTGGACTTCTTCGGCAGGTACAGGAAGTGGGGCGTGGCCTTGGGGCTCCGCAGCGCATTCTTGAGGGCGAGGATCTCTTCTTCGGTCACGGCGCGTCTCCCAGTTCCACAGTTGAAGTCTTGGCCGCCCAGATCAGGGCGTTGGCTAGCCCTTAGCACGGGCCGCTCTGCTGAAAAGTGGGTGTGTAGGGTGTTTGCATGATCCCAGTTGTCGGAGGGCCGCTGGTGGCGGGTGGGGCCGAGGGCAGCGACGCCGATGCGATCCGGCGCGGGCTGCTTCAGCGGCTGATGATCCTCGGTGCCTTGTCGATCCTCACCTTTCTCGTTGGCTACGCGATCGCCGGGCTGCGGTACCTGGTCTGGGTGGAGGCGGCCTTCCTGGTGGAGGTGCTGGTTGGGATCGTCCTGCTTCGGCGGGGCTGGGCCTCTGTTCAATCGGTCGCCTTTGTTCTCTCCATCAGCGTCTTCGCGGTGATCGCGGGAAACACCATTGTGCTGGGGGGCTTCCTCCCTTCCGCGGGCTTCGCGGTCTGGGCTTACATGCCGCCGCTGGCCGGGCTCTTTTTGCTCGATGGCGCGGCCCGGCGGCTGCTGGTGGCGGGCACCGCGGCCTTCCTCGTGGGGGTGCTGGCCTTGGAGCCCTACCTCCAGCCCATTGAGGCGCTGCCCGTCGATCACCTGCGCACCTTCTTCTTCCTCAACATCTCTGGCTCCTTGATCGTGGTGCTGGGGAGCATTGACTATGTGTACAGTCTTCTCCTCGGTGAGCGCCGGGCGGTCTTGGAGGCCTCCCGTCGGCACCGCCTGACCTTGGAGCAGCTCCCCGTCGCGATCGCCCTCAAAGACACCGCGGGTCACTACCAGTTCGTGAACGGTGCCTTTGAGCGCACCTTCGCGGTGACCCGCGCGGAGCTGGCCGAGAAGGGCGATCGGCTCTGGGAGGTCGCCGACGCCGAGCGGCTGCGGCGCCTCGATGCAGCGGCCCTGGCCGAGGATCAGACCCTGGAGGGCGATGAGCCCTTTCGGGTGCGCGGCGAGCGGCGCGTGCTGCGGTCGGCCCGCCTTCGGCTCATCGACGAGGCCGGTCGGCCGGTCATCTGCTGGATGGTGAACGATGTCACCGATCACCTGCGCGCCGAGCGATCCTTGCAGAACGAGCGCCACCTCGAGGCCCTGGGCACCCTGGCCGGCGGCATCGCCCATGACTTCAACAACCTCTTGATGGCCATCAGCGGCAACATCGAGCTGGTGGCGATGGGCGAGCACCCCCCCAAGACGGCCCGTCGCCTCTCGGAGGCCGAGCGGGCCGTGGACAGAGCACGGGCCCTGACCCAGCAGATCCTCACCTTTGCCCGCGGCGGGGCCCCGCAGCGCAGCCGCACCTCTCTGTCCAGCCTGCTCCACGAGTCCGCCTCCTTTGCGCTGATGGGCACCTCCACCCGCCTCGCCCTTTCGGTGCAGGATGGCCTGCCCAGCGTGGAGGCCGACGCCGGGCAGTTGGGGCGGGTGATTCACAACCTCGTCCTCAACGCGACCCAGGCCATGCCCCAGGGCGGACTTGTGCAGGTGCGGGCGCGTGAGCTCGGCGGAGAGGCGCTGCCCGACGGCCTGCGCGCGGATCTGTCCTACATTCGGATCGATGTGCAAGATCAGGGCCCCGGCATCGCGCCGGAGCTGATGCAGCGGGTCTTCGACCCCTTCTTCACCACCCGCCCGCGGGGCAGCGGCCTGGGGCTCACCACGAGCCACTCCATCGTCCGCCAGCATGAGGGGGCCCTGGTGCTCGCCTCCACGCTGGGCAAAGGGACGATCGCCACCGTCTACCTGCCGGTGGCCGAGGGCGAGACGGAGGAGGTGGAGGTGCGGCCGCGCCGCCTGGAGTCCGGCAGCGCCGTGCGCATCTTGCTGATGGACGACGACGACACCGTGCGCGAGCTGCTCGTCGACCTGCTGCGCTCGCTCGGCCATCAGGTGGAGTCCTGCGCCGACGGCGCGGTGGCCATCGAGCGCTACCTTGACGCCCAGCGGATCCGGGAGCCCTTCGACCTTGTTTTCCTCGATCTCACCGTGCCGGGCGGCATGGGCGGCGTGCAGGCCGGCGAGCAGATCCTGGAGATCGATCCGCGGGCCCGCCTGATCGCCGCCTCGGGCTACGCCGAAGACACCGTGCGGGCCGAGCTCCTCGCCTGTGGCTTCCAGGAGGCCTTGAAGAAGCCCTTCACCCTGGCCGAGGTCCAGCGGGCGATCGCCGAAGTGATGGCGGGCGGCTGAATAGTCCCCCGGTGGGGCCGCGTCGGCGGGGTACCTTGCCCACTTGCCCAGGTAGACCCATGAAGCGATCGCTGGCCCTCCTCCTCTGTCTCACCGCCCTCGGATGCCGCAAAAAGGGAGAGACCGAGACGCTCGGCGCCCTGCCGGGCAGCAATGTCTACCTGCGCAGCTCGATCGACGCCGATCCATCTGTGTATCTGGGGCGCTTCATCCCCACGGGCTCCACCGACGTCGATGAGGCCGGCGCGATGTCGCTGGCCTGCTCCAAGTTCATCCGCTACCGGGCCATCGATGGGGGTGGCGTACAGTATACAGAGTCGCTGAACATCAGTTCCGACGCCGCCCTGCGCCTGGGGATCCCGGTGGTGGCCAGCGCCGAGGGCGCCCACAGCGCCAGCCGGATGGTGGACGTCTCCTACACCCTCACCGGCAAGATGGTCGCCGAGATCCCCGATCCCGACGGCTTCGCCACCTGCTGCAAGACCCAGCCCGATCAGTGTACAGACCGCTACATCGGCGAGTTCATCCAGGGCACCGGCGCCGTCCAGACCGCCAGCGCCAGTCAGTCGAGCGCCAGCGGCAGCGGCATCGCCCCCAATGGCCTCGCGGGCGGCGCCGAGGCTTCGCGCAGCAGCGCCTACAGCAAGGGGATCCGCTTCGACCAGCCGGTGTA
>JBEIQK010000986.1:0-2116 GCA_040376505.1 Alphaproteobacteria bacterium
CGTGCAGGCCATCTCCGCCCAGCACCGGCCCGCCCAGGCCGGCCACGCGCTGGTGGCGGCCTTGATCAAGCTGGCCCCCCTCGGCGAGGTGGCGCCGCTGGACGCCCTCCTCCGCCCCCTCGACGAAGCCGATCGGCAGGCCCTCGCCCAATCGCTCCGGGCAGCCCTCCTGCAGGCCCCGGCCGAGAGCGCCGACTGGGACCGCCAGCGCCTCGCCCTGCTGCAGATCCTGCCGCCGACCCCGGGCGAGCTCCGTCAGCTTCAACTCGCCGTGGATCGCGGCGCCGGGCGGCTCCCCGAGCTGCACGTCGAGCTGGTGGGCGCCCTGCTGCGGGCCGGGTCCCTCGACGCGGTAGAGGCGGCCGTGGCGCGGGCGCTGGCCAGCCCGGCCCTCCCCTCCCCCACCGGCCTTCGCCTGCGCGGCCTGCGGGCCGAGGCCTGGGAGCGGCAGGGCGCCCTCGAAAAGGCCCGCGCCGAGCGGCTGGACATGTGGATGCTCGGCCAGGATGCCGAGCGGCTCTACCTTCTCGCCGATCGCCATCCGGAGGCCCTGCCCGAGGCGCTCTCGGCCGCCTATGGCCGGGTGGCCGACGAGGGTCTGCTGGCCCGCCTGGAGCTCCTCGCCGGCGAGCACGACACCGCCCTGGCCCGTCTGCAGGCCGCGCCGATCGCCGCCTGGTCGGTGCCCGAGCACCCCTTCCCGATCGTCCTGCCCTTTCTGCTGCGGTTGGGGCTGGGGCCAGTGAGCCCGCCGATGGGATCGGTCTTTTCGTCGATCTGGCTGCCGGAATTGCCCTGGACCCTGGCGGTGGAGGGCCACCTGCGCCGTCAGCCGGCCCTCGCCCAGGATGGGCCCTACTTTCGGGCCCTCGGTCACGCCGAGCTGCTGCGCGCCCTCGACGAGGGCGTGGCGACCGGGCACATCCCCGACCCCCTGCCGGCCTACGCGGTGGCCTGGGCCGAGGTGCAGCACGCCACCGGCGCCACCGAGGAGGCCCTGGCCTTCCTCGATCGCCTGCGGCGCCGCCACCCCCGGCACCGTCGCTTCAAGACCGAGCTGGCGGCCCTGGGGCCCCGGGCCCGCCTGCCCAGCGGCTGATCAGGCCCGGCGGCGGCGGAGGGGGTCGGCCCAGGCCACGGAGGGCCCCAGCGGCGGCCGATCGCCGCCGAGCAGGCGATCGAGGTAGGCCACGTCGCCCAGCACGGCGCCGCGGGCCTCGGCGGCGACAAAGGGGGCCAGCAGCGCGCGGGCGCGACCGACCTGACCCAAGCGGGCCAGGGCCTCAATCTCGGCGAGGCGGAGCGCCAGGGGCGGCCTGGGGCCGCGTTGGGGCGACGTGGCGGCCTCCAGGGCCTCAGCGGGCGCGTCGAGGGCCAGGGCGGCGCTGGCGAGGCCGGTGAGGGCCAGCAGGCCGGTCACCCCCGGCAGCAGTTCGGTGGCCTGGGCCTGGCCGTCGGCGGCCAGGGCGCGCTGGTAGGCGGCCCGGGCGCGGGCGGGCTCTCCCTGGGCGCGGGCCAGCTCGCCTTCGAGGTGATCGAGGTTCGGATGGGGGCTCAGGCTGTGTCGCCGGGCGAAGGCCAGAGCCGCCTCGGCCTCGGGCAGCGCGCCGCGCTGGAGCAGGATCTGCACCACCAGCGTGGCCAGGGGCACCACCTGGGGCGGCAGCCCGGCCCGCTGACGCGGCCCAAAAGCCGCCTTCAGCGCCTCCCAACCCGCCAGGGCCACCGCCACCGCCTCGGCGCCGCGCCCCGCCGTGAAGAGCTCGCTGGCGAGGTGGGCGTAGACGGCGGGATCCTCGGGCTCCTCGGCCACGCGAAGCTGGAGCAGGGCGAGGTTGCGGGCGCCCTTGTCGCGCGCCGCCACGATCTCGGGCACCCGACCGAGATGGATCAGCGGGGCCTCGACATGGGCCACCCGCTTCCCCACCAGCCAGTCCGAGACGCTCTCGTGGACGCGCCCGCGCATGCGCAGATCGGGGCTGCGGCGAAAGAGGCGCGGCAGGCGAGCGACCTCGCCCAGGCGGGCGGCGCCGCTGCGCACGGCATCCTCGGAGGCGTCGAGGCGGGCGGCGTGGTGGAGCGGCAGCAGGCCGCAGTCAATCGGCAGGAGCAGGGC
>JBEIQK010000535.1:0-4628 GCA_040376505.1 Alphaproteobacteria bacterium
CCCGGCAGCACCGCCTTGGTGAGGGCGACCGGGGCGAAGAAGTTGACCTCCATGAGCTGGCGATCGACCCGAACGAGGCTCTGGTCGGCCCGGGCCCGCTGGCTGATGCCGCCGTTGTTGACCAGGATGTCGACCGGCCCCGCGGCCTCGACCGCCGCGGAGAGGCTGTCGGGCTCGGCCAGATCGAGGAGGAGCACCCGGTGACGCTCCGGATGGGCGCAGCGGGCGCGCACCGCCTCCAAGGCCTCCGCCCGGCGCGCCGAGAGGATGAGCCGGGCGCCGCGGGCCGCCAGCTCCACCGCCAGGGCCGCGCCGATTCCCGACGAAGCACCTGTGATCCACACCGTCCGATCCTGCACCTTCATCCGCCATCCTCGACGACGGGGCTCCCTACTCCGCTCCGGGCCGGGGGACCGCCACAGGCGCGGAGGGAGGCGCAGCCGACCGACGCAGGGCGACCATCGCCTGGGCGCCCTGGCGCAGGGTGTTCACCGCCGCCTCCACCGATCGGGCCTGCGCCGCGGCCTCGGCGAGCAGCGCGGCGGGGACGCGCAGCCCTTCGATCACCGCCCGGGGCACCCGGGGGTGGTGGCCCCCCTCCTGGGCGGCGACGAGGGCGGCCTGCACAGGCTCGGAGAGCAGGTAGGGCACGAGGTAGGCCAGCGATCCCCCCCGCGGCCGCAGCACCACCAGCTCGGGGCTGCCGACCAGGGCGATCGGGGCGCCGCCCTCCACACAGAGGGCCGGGTCGATCCAGGCGACCTGCCCCAGGTAGGGGCGCAGCCGGCTGATGACCACATCGCCGGCCAGGAGGCGGCGGCGGGCGCTGCCGAGCGCGCTCCAGGGCCCGGGGGCCGGCGGGAAGGGCACGAAGCCCCAGGCGACATGGCCCGTGTCGAGGACCCGCAACTGCGCAGGGTCGCCGGGCTCGGCTTCGATTTGCAGGCCGCCGGGCAGGTCGGCGAGGGCGTCGAGCGGGAGCCCCTCGGCCTGGAGCGCCTCCTGGCGGGGGTCGTAGCGCTCGGGGGCCAGGACCAGGCCGGCTGCCAGGTCCGACACGCAGCGGCGGCTCAGGACAGCCATCGGGCCTCCGCGAGGGCGGCGCGCAGGGGGGCGATCGCCTCGGCGAGATCGCAGTCCAGCCCGAAGAAGCCGGCCGGATCGAGGAGGGGGCGGCCGCGGAGGTCCTTGCCCGACCGCTCGCACTGCACGAAGAGCACGCGCTCTTCGGGGGCCGGCGGCCGAGGGGCGGCGCGGCGGCGGGCGAAGAGCACCGCCGTCTTCTGGTGGGTGTGGGGCAGGAAGGCCTCGCGGGGCAGGCCGAGGACACCGGCGACCGCACAGTGTTCGAAGAGCCAGCGGCGAAAGGGCGCGAAGCGGGCGCCGCCGAGCTTGTTGTGGGGCAGCACCAGCGCCATCCGACCGCCCGGGGCGAGGCTCCGCACGGCGCGCTCGACAAAGAGCAGGTCGCGCTCCACCCGCGGGCCGCCGAGCGCGTAGGCGCCGACATAGGCGCCCGAGACATCGCCGGCGAAGGGCGGGTTGCTCAGCACCAGATCGAAGGCGCCCTCCCCTTCGCCGAGGGGGCCGGCCGGATCGAGGGCGTCGCCCCGCAGCAGCCGGGCCGGGCGCCCCGCCAGGGCGAGGAGGGCCTGGGCGACCGAGAGGGCGCGGGGATCGAGCTCCACGCCCACCCGCTCGAGCCCCGGCGCCCGGCTCTGGCTGAGGAAGGCGCCCGAGCCGCAGGCCGGGTCGAGGAGGCGCTCGCCGGGCTGGGGATCGAGGATCTGCACCAGGGCCTCGACCACGACGCGGGGGGTGAAGAACTGGCCAAAGGCGCCCCGGGCCTGGCGGGCGACGATCTGCTCGAAGAGCGCGTCGACGCCGGCCTCCTCCCAGGGGGGCAGCTCGCAGAGCAGGGCGGCGCAGCGGGCGAGGGTGGCGGGGGGTGCCGTGAAGGGCCCCGCCTCCAGTTGAGGCCACCGGGCCTGGGCCGCCGCGAGGAGGCGGGGGAGCGCGTCGGCGCTGGGGGCGGCCCCTTCGTCTTGAGCCTGCCGGGCGGCCAGCACGAGGCGGAGCACCTCGGGGAGCAGGTCGCCGCCGAGCCCGGCGCTGAGCAGCTCGTCGAGGCGACGGGCGACGCTGTGCCAGCGGCTGGGGTCGAGGTGGTGGCGGGCCGACATCGGCGGGGCCTATCCCGGGGCCAGAAGGCCGAGGGCGTCGGCCCAGGCGCCGAGGGCCGCGGCCAGGGCGGGGGCCTGGGTCTTCTGGGGGTTGTGGCCGCCGGTCGGCCAGCGGTGGCGCGGCCCGGGCGGGCAGGCCTCGGCGAGGGCATCGAGCAGGGCGGGCTCGACGAGGGGATCATCCGCGCACCAGGCCACCAGGGTGGGGAGCCGGCAGGCCGCGACCCGGGCGGTGTGGGCGGCGAAGTCCACCTGGGCCATCGCACCGAGGGTGTGGCGGAGGTCGCGATCGCTGGCCTTGCGAAAGCCGGCCTGCCGAAAGGCCCGCCGCACCAGCGGCATCAGCAGGGGGCGGAGGGGCCGGCAGGCCAGGAGCCGGCTCAGCGTGGGCGCCGGCGTGCGGGCGAAGACCCGGTGGGGCCGCAGGCCGGGGGTGGAGAGCAGGGCGAGGCCGGCGTAGCGGTCGGGATCGCGGGCGACGGCGGCCAGGGCCACCACCCCGCCCATCGAGTGGCCCAGGATCAGCGGCCGCTCCAGGCGGAGCGCGGCGCAGAGCTGCGAGAGCGCCTCGGCCCGGCCGGCGGGAGAGAGTTGGGCGCGGTCGCGCAGGGGGCTGTCGCCAAAGCCGGGGAGATCGGGCCGCAGCACGCGAAAGCGGTGGGCGAGGTGGGGGCTCAGGTGCCGCAGGTCCCGATGGCTGCCCGGCAGGCCGTGGATCAGCAGCAGGGGCGGCCCGGCGCCCTCCTCGGCCACCGCGAGGGGGCCCTGGGGCAGCTCGATGAGGCGGGGGCTGATCTCGCTGGGAAGCATCCACGCTCCGGGCGGCGGGGCTATCCCGGCGCGGGTTGGGCGGTCCGCAGGCCGGAGAGCCGGCCATCCCGAGCGGGTTGGGTGTGCTTCACCCTTGGGGGGGCGCCCAACCCACGCGGGTTCCCTGGGCTTCACCCTTGGAGGTGCGCCCAACCCACGCGGGTTCCGGGTGCTTCACCCGTGGAGGTGCGCCCAACCCACGCGGGTTCCGGGTGCTTTACCCCTGGGGATGCGCCCAACCCACGCGGGTTCCCTGGGCTTCACCCCGGGAGCTACGCCCAACCCGCCCCTACATCGAGAGCGGATCGGTCGGGCCGGTCCAGGTGCGCACCAGCCGAAAGCCGAGGTCGTAGTTGCGGGTGCCGATGTCAGCGCCCACCCGCGTGAAGACGGTGGTCTTGCCGCGGCTGCTGGTCCACGAGCCGCCCCGCGTCACCCGAAAGCCGCCGGCCCCGCGGCCGGTGGGATCGGTGACGGGATCGGGCACATAGGCGGCGTAGCCATCCCAAACCCACTCCGACACATTGCCCACCATGTCGCGCAGGCCCCAGGCGTTGGGTGCCTTTCCGGCCACGGCCTGGGGCTGCTTTTCACTGTTCTCGATGAACCAGCCTCGCATAAAGCCCACCAGCTCCGCGGAGCTGGCCGCATCGGCGCCGGCCCGCGCCGCCCACTCCCACTCGGCCTCGGTGGGCAGTCGGTAGCCCGCGCAGGCGGGGCCGCTCTCCCAGGTGATGCGTCCGTCCAGCTCGACGTAGCAGGCGGCGAGGCCCTCGCTCTCGGAGAGGCGGTTGGCGTAGCGCGCGGCGTCGGTCCAGGTGACCTGCTCCACCGGGCAGTCGCCGCCGCAGCGCCGAAAGGCCGATGGATTGTCTTTCATCAGCCGCTGGTACTGCTCCTGGGTGACCTCGCGCTCCATCATCCACAGTGGATTGCGCAGGGTGACGGGCACCGCCGGGCTGCTGGCGGACTCACAGTCGGCGCCGGGCGCGCAGCCCTGATCGAAGGTGCCGGCCGGAATGAGGCGCAGGCGCGCACCGGTGGGGCTGGTGTACAGAGTGCCCGCCGGGGGCGGCACAAAGCCAGCGGCAAACGAGACAGAATGGCTCAACCACAGCGAAAACAAAACAGACATGGCAGGCTCCGCGCGCAGAGAAGCGCGGTGGGGCGGACGAGAGGCGCCAGACCCCGAGGGCTCCTTCCCTCGCGTTGGGGTCCTGCCAAGGGGAACGGATCGCCGCGCCGCAGCCTGCGTCAAATCGGTGTGGAGCCCGACGGCGCGCGAATTCTCGATTGGTCAGGGTGCGAGAACCCGGGGAGGGTGGCCGGTTTTGAGCAGGCGGATCGCCTCGGCGGCGCGCAGCCCGGCCCGGCGCTCCTGGCGCGGCGCGCTCATCCACCGCAGGAGGGCCCGCAGGGGGAGCGGATCCTCGAGGCGCTCGGCCTCTTCGAAGGCCACCCGGCTGGTCTTGATGTGGTGGGCGACGAAGATCGGCACCGCCATCAGGTCGCCCAGGCTGGCCGCCTCGAGTTGGGCGGCGAGGGCGGCCCGATCGGTGGCCCACAGGTGCAGCAGCAGCCCTTCGGCGGCCTCGGCCCGTTGGGCCCGACACAGCTCCAGCAGCGTGGCGTCGG
>JBEIQK010000066.1:0-14629 GCA_040376505.1 Alphaproteobacteria bacterium
ATCGGGAAGGCCACCAGCACGCCGAGGATGCTGGTCACCACATTCCACAGAAAGATCTGGTACCAGGGCAGCACCTGATCGGTCATCACCATGAAGGCGGTGAGGCTGCTGATCAGCGGGGCGGTCATGTAGCCAGCGGCCGTGGCCACCGACTGCACCGCGTTGTTCTCCAGGATGGTGAAGTCCTCGACCAGCCGGGCTTTGACCGCCGCGCGGAACATCGCGTAGGCCAGGATCACGCTGGTGACGCCCACGCCGAGCGACCAGCCGGTCTTGGCGCCGATGTACAGGTTGGTGGCCGAGAGCACCCCACCCAGAACAAAGCCGGTGGCCGCCGCCCGCAGGGTGAGCTGCGGCATGTCGCCCCGGTAGACCTTCTCCAGCCACCAGCGGTCTTTCTCCGCCCGGCTCCAGGTGCGGATCTGCTCATCGTTCAACTGCGGGAGGGCCATGTTCGCTCCGAGGTCCCGCAGGCTACCACAGGCCCCCGGCCGGCGGTCAGGGGCAGGGCGCCGTCCAGCGGCGACCGGGCTGCGTCGGCGACGCGGTCAGCACCTGCATCTCGGCGAGCCCATCGGCGAGGATGACGCTCAGCTCGGCCTTCCCGACGGGCAGCAGGTGATGGCGCGTCTTGAACCGCTGGGAGCCGGGCAGCGCGGTGGCGAGGTCGAGGACATCCGCGCCGCCCTCGATGAGGATCTGCTCCAGCTCTGGATTCTCGACGACCTGACCACAGGGTCGCGCCGCAACCTCGGGGTGCTGGGCCGGCTGCGCCACCACGAGGCGCATGCCATGGCGTCGCGCCGTCGCGATCAGGGCCCGCGCCACGCCCGGATCGGCCTGGGATGCGGATTCTCGCGCAGGACCTCCATCGAGGCGCGCCCCCCGCCCCGCCGGGTCATTGGGCCCCCCCTCGGCGAAGACCGCCTGGCGCGCCCGCTCCGAGGCCGGCCGCGCGCCCACCGGGGCCTGCCAGATCGCGTCGACCAGCCCGGCGCTCAGCATGCCCAACAGGTACCGCTGCAGCGCCTCGCGCCGCTGAATCCAGCGAACCGCCGCCCCCGGCGACGGCCGCCCCGCCAGGGCGAAGGCCGCGTCCGAGGCGTTGAGCTCGACGAGCAGGGCGACATCCTCATCGGTCGCCGGCAAGGGCGTCCAGACCATGTCAAAGGGCACGTAGAGCAGCAGCACCCGCGGCGCCCAGCCCGCGGCCTGGGCCCGCTCCAGGGTGGCGAGCCAGGCCCCCGGGCCCGCGCCCTCGGAGGCGAGGCTGGCCACCGCCCCCTCGGCCAGCCCCAGACCCTCGGCGATCACCGCGGGGTCGATGGCCGACTGGGTGACCGAATTGCCCAGGATGAGCAGCGAAGGGCCCTCGTGGCCCAGGGCCGCCTCGATGTGCTGCGCGCGGGGATCGCCCATCCCCGGCCCCAGCAGGCCCAACCACGCCAGACCCAGGCCCAGGGTGGACAGAAAGCTCAACAGCGAGAGGAGGGTTGTTCGCATGGCTCAAAACTGAAAGTAGAGGAAGTCCTGCTGCTGATCGCGGGCGAAGACCACGATCGAGAGCAGGCCCAGCGCCCAAAGAGAAGACCGCACCGGCATCGGCAAGGCCTCCCCCGGCAGGCGCCGCCGCAGCGCGCCCCCCGTCGCCAGCACCAGCCCGCCGGCGACGGCGACCCCGAGCAGCATCACCGCCGCCACCCCCTCTTCCCAACTCGCCGCGAAGGGATCGGCCGAGAAGTAGCCCAGGATGCGCCTCATCGAGGGCTCGCGAAAGAGCAGCCAGCCCACCTGCGTGGCCAGGAACATCAGGCAGACCGCCCCCACGCG
Organism: Alphaproteobacteria bacterium; assembly: GCA_040376505.1. Classification (GTDB taxonomy): domain Bacteria; phylum Myxococcota_A; class UBA796; order UBA796; family UBA2385; genus JBEIQK01. The sequence goes on from JBEIQK010000066.1 coordinate 1,831, forward strand.
CCCCACCGCCGAGCCCGAAAAGGCCGATGGGATCAGCCTTGCCGCCGCCCGCCAGCCCGTCAGCAGCGCCGCGTGAAAGGCGCCCCAGGCCACGAAGTGCCAGGCCGCCCCATGCCAAAGCCCGCTGGCCAGCATCGCCAGCCAGGTCGCCAGGGCCCTTCGCCCCGCCCCTTCGCGGTTGCCGCCGAGGGGAATGTAGACGTAGCGCTGAATCCAGCTCGAAAAGGAGATGTGCCAGCGCCGCCAGAAGTCCGATGGCGAGTTGGCGAGGTAGGGGGCCCGAAAGTTCTCGATCAGGGAGAAGCCCATCATCTGGGCGAGCCCGCGGGCCATGTCGGTGTAGCCCGAGAAGTCAGCCAGGATCTGCACCGAGAAGCCCAGGGTGGCGGCGGCCACCAGGGGGGTTGGGGGATTGGGCAGGGCAAAGACCCGATCGACGTAGAGCGCGAGGTTGTCGGCCACCACGAGCTTTTGCACAGCGCCCCACACCAGCAGGCCCACGCCGCTGGCGAAGCGCTCGCCATCCCAGCGCCGGTGGGCCTCGATCTGGGCCAGCAGCCCCTCGGCCCGCTCGATCGGCCCAGCCACCAGTTGGGGAAAAAAGGCGACGAAGGTGCCGTAGTCGACGGCGTCGCGGCGCGCCTCGGTCTCCCGGCGCCAGACGTCGATGGTGTAGGCCATCGTCTGAAAGGTGAAGAAGGAGATGCCGACGGGCAGCGGGAGCCCGGGCGGGGTCAACCCATGGGAGAAGCCCAGCCCGTCGAGCAGGGCGCCCAGGTTCTCCACCATGAAGTCGAGGTACTTGAAGAAGCCCAGCAGACCGAGGTTGCTGACGAGGCTCACCGCCAGCATCGCGTTGCGGCGCGTGGGCCAGCGCGCCATCCCCCGCGCCGTGGCGTAGTCCACCGCGGCGGTGCCGATCAGCAGCAGGAGCCACCAGGGGGTGCGCCAGCCGTAGAAGAGCAGGCTGGCGGCGAGCAGCCAGCGGTTTTGCGCCCGGCGGCTGCCCAACGCCCAGTACACCGGCAACACAAGGGCGAGGAAGGGCAGAAATGCGGGCTCAGTGAAGGTCAATCGGCCGACTCGAGAGAGAATCCCCCGCTAACCCGGCCCGCTTGACACTCCCTTCACATGGCCTGACATTGCGTCTCGCCACAGATACGATTTTTGGCGGACCCTCGGCGCCGCTCAGAGCTGCAGGGCGAGCTGGCTGCGCACGATCGTGGCCTTCTCGGGCTGGCCCGGCCCCACATTGTGGGTCTGCAGCGAGACCTCGCTGGTCCAGCGCAGATCGTGCTTGTTCCACAGCAGGCTCGGGCCCATCGTCAGCTCATTGCTGGAGAGGTCGCCGGTGAGCCGCGTCTCGTGGGGCAGCACCGCGGCGTAGCGGGCGGCGAGGATGAAGCGCTCGGCCTTTTGCCAGGCGGCCTGCACATAGAGCCCGTCCTGGGTGGGGTCCTGGTCCGACCACTGGGCCCCCACCTGCTGGCGCTCCATGAAGTAGCCGCCGGTGGTGGAGAAGCCCTGGGCCTTGGCGATGAAGTCGAGGCCCACGCGCATCAGCCCGTCGTCGGGGCTGCCGTCGTGCTCATTGTCGAGGTCGGCCAGCAGGTTCAGCGCGATGCCGCCGCCGGTCTTGCCCTGGAAGTCGATCTCGTCGTAGCCGTCGATCTCGCCGATGTTCATGCCCAGGCGGGCCACCAGCATCGGGTGCATGTGGCCCGGCACATTGCTGCTGGAGACCTCGCTGATCTCTCCCACCCCGGTGGCCGGATCCACCGTGGCCACCCCGCTGGTGACGGCGCCGTCGCCGGTGCCGTTGAAGACGCCGGCCGCCCACTCCAGGGTCGGCGACTTGGTGTAGTTGTTGTGCAGCATCAGGCCCACGTCGCGGCCATTTCCAAAGGCCTTGTCGACGATGGCGCGGTCGACCAGGGCCCCCTTCCAGTCGCTGGTGAGCTGCTGGCGCGAGAAGGGCCGCTTGAACTGCCCCGAGCGCAGCCGCACCGGGCCGGCGAAGTTCCAGTCGATGTAGCCATCCTTGAGGGCCACAGCCCCCTTGCCCCACTCGGTCACCACGGCGTACTGCACGGCCTCGCTGACCGCGTGGCCGGTGAATTCCAGCCGCAGGCGGTAGACCTCAAAGGCCATCTCGCGCTCGTGCTCGGACTCGCCGGGGAGCTGCACATCGGCGAACTCGTAGCGGGTCTGCATGCGCAGGTTCGTGCGCATCAAAAAGTCGCCCTCGGCCGACTTCATCACCAGACCCTTGTCGTAGGTGACCGAGCCCGGGGGCACGACCTTCTTGCCGGCGACCATCTTTTCAGCCGCCAGGGCGGCGGGAGACCCGCAGAGCAGGGCGACAAACAGCAGGGAGCGGGGCATCCAGGATCTCCACGGAGGGCGGCGAGGGGGCCTTCGGGCGCGGCGCGGCCCGACTTTACACTGTCTGAGGCCTGCTGGGGTAGGCCCTCAGGCCTGGCGACCGGCGGCGTGGCGCTCCAGCAAGGCCACCAGCTCGTCGCGCAAAACCTGCTCGGCGGTGTTGCAGAAGTGGCAGCGCACCTCGGCGTGGCCGTCTTCTTCGAGCATCGCGCCCAACTCGACGGGGCCCAGACTGTAGAGCATGTCGAGCACCCGCGCCTTGCTGCAGGCGCAGCGCCAGACGAGCTGCCGATCTTCGAGGGGCTCAATGGCGATGCCCAACAGCTTGCCGAAGGCCACCCCGACGAGGATGTCCTCCACCGGTGCATCTTGGAGAGGGCCATAGGTCTCGGCGAACTGGGCCGCCGAGATGCTCGGCAGCTTCGGATCTTCCGGCAGCCGCTCGATCATCACGCCGCCCGCGAAGGCCACGCGGCCGTCTTCGCCGAGGCGCACCCCCAGGCGCAGCAGCGCGCCCACCTGGGCCGAGTCGCCGAGGTGGGCCCGTAGGGCTTCCTCGACCGAGGCGCCCGAGACCGGCGTGAGGCTGCGGTACAGCTCGCGGCGGGCGTCGGACTTGATCGCCAGCAGGTAGCCCGACAGGCGCGCCGCCTCCGCGCCCAGAACCGGGGGCGCCAGGCGGGCGCGGGCCCCGCCGAGGGCATCGACATCGCCGGTGAAGGCGAAGGCCGGCTGCTCGCCGTGGACCTGCAGGGTGATGCGCTCCTCGCCTTTGATCCAGGCTCCCATCAGCAGGTTGGCCAGCAGCAGCTCGCCCGCGATCTGCGTGGCGTTGCGGTCCAAGGCATGGCGCTCCCGCACCTCATCGCAGAGCAGGCGGGCCTCCACGGTGAGGATGCGCACGGTGCGCCCGCCCAACAGGCCGCGGTGCAGGCTTCCGCCCTTGGGGTGAAGGGGCTCGCTCATCGGGGGGCTCCAGGGAAGGTGTGAGACCAGAGCTCGGCGTCGAAGCCCACCAGCACGGCGTCTCCCGCCAGCACGAGGGGCCGGCGGATCAGCTTGCCATCGGCGGCCAGCGCGGCGAGGAGGGCCTCGCGGGGGTCCGTGTCGACGCGATCCTTAAAGCCGCCCTCCCGGTACGACACGCCGCTGGTGTTGAAGAGGCGCCGCAGCGGCAGGCCCGATCGGGCCAGGGCCTCCTCCAGGAGCGCGGCGCTGGGCGGATCCTTGACGATGTCGACCAAGTCATGGGCGACGCCGCGGGCGCGGAGGAAGGCGAGGGCGCTGCGGCAGGTCCCGCAGGCGGGGTAGTGGTAGACCACAACAGAAGACAGAGCAGGCTCCACAACAAGGCGCCGCGCGGGTAACACGGCGCGCCCGCCCCTCAGAAGAAGTCGGCGACCACCTCGGCGATGGAGGCCTGCAGATCGGGGTCATCGGTGAGCGTGCGCTCAAAGGCGGCCCGGGTGGCCTCTCGCGGGCTCACGCCAGCGCGCATCAGGCGGGCGGCATGGACGAGGAGCCGCGTCGACACGCCCTCATCGAGGCCCCGGCTCGTGAGGTTGCGGATCTTGCCGCCGGCCTTCACCAGGCGCCGGGCGACGTCTTCGTCGCAGCCCGACTCGGTGCGCACCACCGCCACCTCGGTCTCGAAGGGCGGGTAGCCAAAGTCGAGCGCCACAAAGCGCTGGCGGGTGGACTGCTTGAGCTCCTTCAAGACCGACTGGTAGCCGGGGTTGTAGGAGACCACGAGCATGAATTCCGGCGGCGCGCGCAGCACCGCGCCGAGCTTCTCGATGGTGAGGGCCCGGCGGTGGTCGGTGAGCGGGTGGATGACCACCAGGGTGTCTTTGCGCGCCTCCACCACCTCATCCAGGTAGAGGATGGCCCCGTGGCGCACCGCCGCGGTGATCGGCCCATCCACCCAGACCGTCTCGTCGCCCTGGATCAGGTAGCGCCCCACCAGATCGCTGGCCGTCAGGTCTTCGTGGCAGGCGACGGTGATCAGCGGCCGGCCCAGGCGGTGGGCCATGTACGACACAAAGCGGGTCTTTCCACAGCCCGTCGGACCCTTCAAGATGACGGGGATGCCCTCGCGCCAGCTCTGCTCGAAGACGCGCTGCTCTTCGGCGACCGGCAGGTAGAAGGGGGGCTCGGTGACCACAAAGTCGGCGATGGGGGGTGTGAGCTGCCGCATGGGCCGGCAGGTAACCGATTAGGCACCCCGGATGCGCAGCGCAGCATGGATCGGGTTGTTCGGCCTTTTGGGGTGCCTGGGCCGCTATGGTGAGCCTCCCGCCGCGATCTCCGCGGGGCTCGGCTACATTCGCAGCCTGGCGCCCACCCCGCGGGCCACCCTCCTCGCCGCCACCGAGACCGGCCTGCACGAGGTCGACGCCGCCGGCCGCTTCGTCACCCTCTGGCCCCAGCCCTCCCGCGCAGTCAGCGGGCACCCCGATCGGGTCTATGTCCTCGCCGACGAGGCCCTGCACATCGGCCCCTGGCCCGCCCCCGACGGGCTCTTCACCCCAACCAAGCGCTACCCCTACCCCGAGGCCCGCGATCTCCTCGCCTGGCGCGAAGGCACGCTGCTGATCGCCATCGCCGATCGGGTCGACCTCTTCGACCCCCGCTCGGGCACCGCCGCGCCCTGGGCCCGCGCCCCTGAGCCGGTCCTGGCCCTCGCGCTGCAGCCCGGGGATGCCGGCCCCGCCGGGCTGATCCTCACGCGCACCACCTTGCAACGAAAGCGCGGCCCCCAGCTTGAGACCCTCGTGGAGGGCCTGCACGACGCCACCGCCGTCGGCGTCGATCGCTTCGGTCGCATCTGGCTGGTCGACGGCGACGCGCTCTACGGCCTCGACGAAGAGGGCACCCTGCTTCGGCGCGCCGAGGCCCCCGCCGGCGCGGCGGACCTGCACTTCAGCGAGGCCGAGGGCGCGCTCCCCCTCGATCAGGCCTACCTCGCCAGCCCCGCCGGCCGCGTCGAGGTGGTGCGGGTGGCCCCGCCGAGCGCCCCCGGGCCCTGATCCGCGGCGCTTACTTCGCCACCTCGTCAAAGAAGGCGTTCACCATCGCGCTGGCCCGGGCAGCGGCGCGGGCGTCGTAGGCGCAGCCCGGGTTGTTGGCGCCCACCTCGCTGAAACAGTGCACCGCACCGCCCAACTGGACGAGCTGCCAGTCGGCGCCGGCCGTGGTCATCTCGCTCTGGAAGGCCGCGATGTCGGCCGCGCTGACATAGCCATCGGCCGCCCCGTTGAGCACCAGCACAGGCGCCTTGATCTGGCCGGCCGCCGCCGGGCTCGGCGTGGCGAGGCCGCCGTGTACGCTCACCACGCCATCCAGGACAGCGCCGCTGCGGGCCAGCTCCAACACGGCGCTGCCGCCGAAGCAGTAGCCGATCGCCCCCAGCCGGTTGGTGTCGATCGGCGCCTTGCCGGCCTGCCCGCGCAGGGCGTCGAGGGAGGCCTGGGCGCGCCGCCGCAGCAGGGCCCGATCGCCGTACAGCGGCCCCACCGTGGCCTTGGCTTCGTCGTCGGACTTTGGGCGGGTGGACTTGCCGTAGACATCGGCCACCAGCACCACATAGCGGATACCCGCCAGGGCCTTGGCCTTCTCCACCGCCGCGGACGAGGCCCCATACCAGTTGGGCACCATCAACAGCCCCGGCCGGGTCGCCGTCGTCGCGTCATCCCAAACCAGGGTGCCCGCAAAATCGACCCCATCGACCCGGTAGGAGACCGGCTCGGCGCGGGGCGCAGCGAAGGAGAGGGACGAGAGCAGCAGGGCGAAGAGCATGGGGACCTCCGGAGAGGCCGCACCCTACCGCATCGCGACCGACCCGCCCTCAGGCGCTGCGGCGGCGCCGCCCGCCCACGAGCAGGCCCAGGAGCGCGAGCCCCACGCCGGCCGAGGAGCCAGGAACCGTGGAGCAGCCGCCGTCTTCGCCGCCGCCCTTCCACTCGGTGAGGCCCGCCTCGTCGACGAGGGGGTCGAGCGGGGCGGTGTCGCCGGTGTAGGTGGAGCCTTCTCCGCCGCCTTCGCCCGAGCCGTCGGCGCCATCGGCCGAGCCGTCGGTGCCATCCGCCGAGCCGTCGGTCCCATCGGCCGAGCCGTCGGTCCCATCGGCCGAGCCGTCGGTCCCATCCGCCGAGCCGTCGGTGCCATCCGCCGAGCCATCGGTGCCATCGGCCGAGCCGTCGGTGCCATCGGTGCCGTCGCCGCCATCCGCCGCGCCGGTGTCGGTGCCCGTGGAGGTGTCCACAGCGCCGGTGTCGGCGAAGTAGCGCGCCGGGTTGCTGCCCGCGGCGAAGGTGATGGACGTGAAGGCGAGCACAGCGGAGAGGACGAGCAGAATGCGCATGGGACCTCTGGGCCGCGCCTTGGGAGAGGACCCCCCTGGGGCCTGGGCGCAGCCGGGCGAAGTCGAAGTATAGACCGTCTCGCGCCGACGCGCATCCCTTGGCATGGGCAGTCGCCGTGGATACCAAGCCGCCCGCCTCGGAGCCCCCCATGACCGCCTTGCGCCGCCGCTCCTCTGTCCTGCTCTCCGTGCCGCTGCTCGCCGGCGCGCTCAGCCTGCTTGTCGCCTGCGACATCCCGCCCAAGCACATCGATCAGCAAGGCGTAGAGCAGGCCATCGCCAAGGGGCGCTTCAAGTCGGCCTGCAAGGGCCTGGAGATGAAGGACGACGAGACCCGCACCTACACCGCCCAGATGCTGGCCAAGATGGTGAAGGACCCGATCGCCAAGGAGTGCGTCTGCGCCAACATCGCCGACGAAGAAGATGGCTACGACATGGCGATCATCCAAGGTCTCGACGACACCAAGCGCGACGACCTCGTGAGCTGCTTCGCCGATCTCGTGAAGAAGCCCGACCTGAAGAACCGCACCGACGCGATCAAGAAGCTGGCCCGCTTCAAGACCGAGAGCGCCAAGTCCACCCTGGCCGGACTCGCCAGCGAAGCCGGCGTCGACCCGGAAGCCCGCGTCGCCGCGATGAACACCATGTCGGGCGTCGACCACAAAGACCTCTTCCTCAAGATTCTCACCAGCGACCCCGAAGCCCCGGCCCGCGCGGGCGCCGCCAGCCGCCTCAACGGCGTCAAGGGCGATGACGTCGTCGCCGCCCTGCTCAAGGCCGCCAAAGAAGACGCCGACGGCGCCGTGCGGGCCAGCGCCATGGTCAGCCTCAAGATGGCCGGCGTCGAGGAGGTCACCGCCCTGCTCTGCGAGGCGATGATGACCGACCCCAGCCCCGACGCCCGCCGCATCGCCATCTCCGCCTTCCGCGGCACCCGCTCCGAGAAGGGCGCCGAGTGCCTGCGCGCCCGGGCGATGGCCGAAGAGCCCGACGCCGCCGTGCGCGAAGAGATGCTCACCGTGCTCAAGAGCTCGCCGCACCCCGTCGCCGCCGCCACGCTCTGCGAGGCCATCCCCTTCTGGATCAAGACCTACGCCGTCACCGATCTCCCCGAGAAGCTGCCCGGCACGCAGATCATCGAGGCCCAGAACGCCCGAGACCACGAAAAGAGCTACGAGTGCGTAAACCGGGCCTACGGCAACCAGTCCGGCTACTCCTGCTTCGGCAAGATGTACGTCGGCTGGTGGCTCAACGAGCTCGGCGGCAAGGGCCGCGTGCCCGAGTGCCCCGGCTACCCGGCCCCCAAGTAGACCCAGACCTGGAGAACCCCGATGGGATCGCTGTTTGACGTGACGAGAGACCCCGCCAAGCGCAAGGCCGTCGTCGACGACTGCTGCGCCCTCATCGACGCCGAGGTCTCCGACAAGGGCGGCCTCACCGGCATCGCCATCAAGACCGCCTTCGCCACCGTCAAGGGGGTCAAGCCCGGCATGATCCCGATGTCGATGGACGCCCTGCTCGACGACTTCTCCAAGCAGCTCGACCCCTTCTGGGCCGAGTGCCAGAAGGGCACCGAGCCCCCGCGCGCCTTCTTCACCCGCAAGAAAGACGCCGTGGCCAACGCCCTGCTCACCATCACCGACGATCGGGCCCGCAAGAGCAGCCACACCGTGCTGGTCAAGGCCTACCAGGGCCTGCGCGGCAAGGCCGTCGATCACATCGGCGCGGCCATGCCCCGCTTCGCCGACCTGCTGGTCAAGCACGCGAAGTAGGCGGCTCCCCACCTGGGGTGGTACCTTACCGCTCCCAACCTGAGGTCTTCGATGACGCGCACCCTCTGGCCCCTGCTCGCCCTCAGCCTGGCCTGCTCCGACAAGAGCGGCGACGACACCAACAGCAGCGGCACCACCGAGTCCGACGCTGACGCCGACAGCGACGCCGACGCCGACAGCGACGCCGACGCCGACAGCGACGCCGACGCCGACACCGACCCGGAGTTCACCGCGCAGCTGTCGGGCAAGGTGGGCAACGAAGACGGCCTGCCCAAGGAGAGCGTGCAGATGCGCCTCTGCCAAGAGGCCTGCCGCACCGTGTGGCCCGAAGAGGATGGCACCTGGACCTTCGAAGAGCTGCCCCCCGGCTGGCACGCCCTGGAGGCGGTGCCGCTCGCCAGCACCGAGACCGACTCCACCGTGCTCGCCCCGGTCTACATCGAAGACGGCCAGCAGCGCGCCCTCGACGGCACCATCAAGCTCTACGCCTTCGCCGACAAGGTCAACCTCTCAGGCGAGAAGGACATCACCCTCGAGTCCGGCCTGACGGTGCACACCATCGCCGCCAGCTTCACCCCCGGGGCCACCAGCGCCACCCCCGACCCCTACCTCGCCGGCGTGCGGGTCGATCCCGGTGAAAGCGCCCTGCCCTTCGACGGCATCACCGGCACCGTGCTGGCGATGTGGTACCTCGGCAACTACGATGGCCACATCAGCCCCGCCTGGGCCTTCACCCTGTCCGACACCCTGGGCCTCACCGAGGGCCAGAGCGTGGAGGTCTACGCGGCCAACTACGAGGAGGCCACCTGGACCCCGGCCGGCACCGCCACCGTCAACGGCGGCGTGCTGGTCTCCAGCGAGGGCGGCGGCATCCCCCTGCTCACCACCCTCATCTTCGTGGCGCCCTAACGAAAGCGGGCGTTGACCGCGCAGTGGTCGGAGATCGCGGGCTCGCGGCCGGTGATCCAGCAGGCCTCGGCGCGCTCCGCCAGTTGGGGTGAGCAGAGGATGTAGTCGATGCGCCAGCCCCGATCGAGAGCCCGGGCCTGACCGCGCTGGCTCCACCAGCTCCAGGACTTCTCCGCCGGGTTGTGCCGGCGGAAGAGGTCGACCCAGCCCTGGGCCAGCAGATCGCTGAACCAGGCGCGCTCATGAGGCAAAAAGCCCGAGCTGTCCTTGTTGGACTTTGGGTTGTGGATGTCCATCTCGGTGTGCGCGATGTTGATGTCGCCGCAGAGCGCGATGGGCTGCCCCTCATCGAGGAGCCCCTGGGCGATCGGCAGGAAGTCGACCAAGAAGCGATTCTTGGCCGCCTGCCGCTCCTCGCTGGAGGAGCCGCTCGGCGCGTAGAGGCTGATGACGCTGGCCTCATCGGTGTCGACGCGGATCATTCGCCCTTCGCGGTCGAACTCCGGCAGCCCCATCCCCGGCACCACCCGGCGCACCGGCAGGCGGCTCCACACGGCAACGCCGCTGTAGCCCTTCTTTTCGGCGTCGACCTGGTGCTGGGAGAAGCCGGCGGGCGGGGCGCAGTCGCCCTTCATCTCGGCGTGGACCTGCCGCACCTCTTGCAGACAGAGCACATCGGCCCCGCTGCTGGCGAACCAGGGCTGCAGCCCCTTGCGCACCGAGGCGCGGATGCCGTTGGCGTTCAAGGTCGAGAGGACAAAGCTCATCGCAGGCTCCGCGGCAGGCGTTGGAAGGTGCCCGAGGCGCGGATGGACCCCTCCACCAGGGAGATCTCGATGCGGCGGGCCTCGATGTCGGTGCGCTGGCCCTCCACCATCAAGAAGGGCTCCTCGCCGATCACGCCCACCCAGACCGAGCCCTCATCGAGGCTCAGCCGGTAGGCCCGCGGCACCGGCCCCAGGAAGATCATCTGATTGGGCCGCAGGGCGTCGACGCCCACAAAGCCGTTCATCAGCCGATCGGGGTCGGGATCGCCCCCCTCCTCGTCGTCCTCGCGCTCGATCTCGATGACCTGGGTGACGATCACCGGCGGCCGGCCGAGATCGGTGGGCTCGTCGTCCTCGACCTCGGCCTCCGCCACCCGCAGTTGGGGACGGGCGCGGGTGGAAGGAGGCTCGTCGCCGCGGCCGCCCTCGACCACGCGCACATCGGGCCGCCCCCGCCGCACCGGCCAGGCCTCGTCTTCTTCGAGGATCTCCAGCATCGACTCGCGGATGGCCGCCAGCAGCACGCGCCGCGCCTCGTCGTCGGGGATCTGGACCTGTTCGAGGGCGGCGACGATGCCTTTCATCACGCCGTCGAGTTCGTCATCGGAGTCCATCGGCAGCCTCCACGGTAGGCTCAAGGGTCGAAGGAGAGGGCCGAGAGCGCATCGAGCACGGCGCCGCGCGGGTGATCGGCGAGGTAGTCCACCTCCCAGGGCGGGGTGTGGGCGTTGCGCAAGAGGCCCACCCGGGCGCCGAGCGCCAGCGGCAGGGCCAGATCGAGCTCAAAGATGTCGCCGTAGACCTGCACCTCGCTCCAGGCGGCGCCGGCGGCCTGCCGCAGGGCGTCGAGGCGCTCGAAGTAGGCCCGACGGCGCAGCAGGACCGGCCGGCTGAGCCCTGGTAGGGTCAGCGAGGAGGGCACGTCCGCCCAGGACTCGTCGACCTTGAACTTGCGCGCCTGGCCCGACACCCGGTCGACCAGCCAGGAGAGGGAGTTGCTGCCATCTGCGTTCTCGCCCAGCGTGCGCACCTTGCCTTGCACCGCGTCGGTGTGGGAGTTGGTGACGATGTAGACCGCCTCGCCCGCCAGGGCCTCAAACAGCGCCCGCGCCCCCGGGCGAAAGGCGGTGAGCGTCTTTCGGTAGTTGCTGGCGTAGAGCAGGTCGCCGATCCGGGCACGATCTTCGGGCTCCAGGAAGCGGCCCGCCTCGTCGAAGAGGCGCTTGCTGACCGGCATCACGCGCAGGTAGGGGTCGACGGTGGCCGGCGCCACGATGCGGCCCTCGTAGACCCAGCCCTCCTCCTGGGCGTGGGCCGCAAGCTCCGCCTCCAGCTCGACCGCCCGCGCCATCACACGATCGCGGGGCTGGCCGGTGAGGATCGCGACATCGGCGAGGTATCCCTCGCGGTAGGGCGCACCTTCAGCCTCGGCGTCGGTGATGGTTCCATCGAAGTCGAAGATGATCAAACGCGCCACGGCGCCTCCACGGCCGCCAGCCTATCGCGCCGCCGGTGCGGGTGGAGACCGGTTAGGCCCCCCGACCCCCGCGGGAGACCCCTTGCGCTCCGATCCCGTTGAATCCGCCCGCTTCTACCTGCATGGGCTGGCCAGCCTCTTTGGCCGTCGGCTGGTCGCCGAGGCCGACCTCGTCTGGGTGCTGCGCCGCAGCCCGCCGGTCGACTACGCCGCCGGACAGGTGGTCTTCCGCCAGGGAGAGCTGGCCGAGTCGGCCATCCTGGTGGTGCATGGCGAGCTGGTCGCCAGCGTGAGCACCCCCGATGGCGAGCGGGTGGTCGGGGCCGCCGGCGCCTGGGACGTCGTCGGCGAGACCGGGCTCTACGCCCCCGATCAGCCGCGCAGCGCCACGGTCCGCGCCACCCGCGACAGCACCGCCCTGCTGATCACCCACCAGCTCCTCGCCGAGGGCCGCAGCAACCCGGTCATCGGCGCCATCGAATACCACCTGCTACACACCATCACGCGCCGCATCCGCAACACCAACCAGGCGCTGGAGACCGCCTGGTCCGAGCTGGAGTCGCGGCTCGGCGCCCGGCCGCCCGGAGAGGAGCCGACCTCCCTGGTGCGCGCGCTCACCGAGGGGACCAGCGCATGAGCCACTTTCGCGCCGAGGCCGACCTGCTCCTCGCAGCCCACCCCTATGTGGACGCCGATCCCTCCGACATTGTCGAGCTGCTCCAGGCGGCGACCCTACGGGAGATCCCCCCCGCCACGGTGCTCTGTCGCCAGGGCGAGGTCGCCGATGAGCTGTACTTCCTCCTGCGCGGCACCGTGGCCGTGGTCAAGCGCGACCCCGAAGGCCTCGACCGCCCCATCGGAGAGGTGCACGCCCCCACGCTGATCGGCCAGATGGCGATCATCGATCGCGCCCGACGCACGGCCTCGGTGCTCACCGCCAGCACCGTGCTGGTGGCGGCGATGGCCTGGCCCACCTTTCACGCCCTGGTGCGCGAGCCCGGCTCCCGCGGCCTCGCCCTGCGCCGCCTGCTGCTCTCCAGCCTCACGCGTCAGCTCGTAGCCGGCACCGCCCGCCTGCGGGCCCTGCTCGCCGCCGGCGCCCACCCCGACCCCCAGAGCGGCCTGG
>JBEIQK010000490.1:0-5007 GCA_040376505.1 Alphaproteobacteria bacterium
AGCGCGTCGCGGTTCGGCACCCGCAGCGTCACCTGCCAGGCCTCGCCATCCGAGGAGACCGCCACCGGGCTGAGGTAGCCGCTGTGAACCAGCAGCGGAACGACATCCTCGGCGCGGTCCTCGCGGAGCAGGATGTTGTCTCCAAAGGAGGCGGGGAGGGTCTCCCCCTCCATCCAGCGCACGAGGTCGCGCTGAACGGCGGGCCCGCCCGCGCGGATCAAGGCGCCAAGGGCCTCGTTGCTGCCGGAGTCCACCCACCAGGCCCGCAATTCGTCGCTCTGGACCGCGTTGATCACCGACCATGGATTGTAGAGGATCTGCCCGCTGAAATTGTAGCCATTGTACCAACGCCGCATGTCGGCGAGGCTGAGCTGGCTCTGTGTCTCTTCCAAGAGCCAGGCCACGTCGGCCTCGGTGAAGCCGCAGATCCCGGCGAGGCCTTTGTCCATCACCGAGTAGATCCGCGCATTGTTGAGCGAAGACCACAAGCCCTCGCGCGACACCCGGAGCACGCCGGTCACCACCGCGAAGGCCAGGGCCTCGTTCTCTTTGCAGGCCGAGCCCAACATCTCGCGCACGAGGCCCACCATCTCGGCGTAGTAGCCGCGCTGCTGGGCCTGGTGCAGCGGGGCGTCGTACTCATCGACCAGCAGCACCACCTTGGCCCCCGACACGCGCCAGAGCAGCCGCATCACATGGCGCAGCCCGTTGACGACGTCTGACGGGCTCGCTTCGGCGTTCACCATGCGTTGAAAGGTGGGAGTGGCGATGGACACCAGCCCCGGCCAGACCTCCACGAGGCGCGCACACTCGGTGTAAACGGTCTCCGCAAAGGACCGCAGCGCCGCCTCCAGCGTGGGCCCGCGCAGGTCTTTGAAGGAGACATGCAGCACCGCGTGACGGCCAAAGAAGGACCGCGCCTCGGCGTCGCGCCAGATCGCCAGGTCGGAGAACAGCGCCTCGCGCCCCTCCCCGGGCTCCACGAAGGCCCGGATCGTCGACAGCAGCAGGCTCTTTCCAAAGCGCCGCGGCCGGCAGATCACCGAGACCTCATTGCCCAGGCAGAGCAGATCGCCGATCTCGGCGCTCCGATCGACATAGGGCCGCCCCGCCTCCCGCAGCTTGCAGAAGTCGCTCACGCCCAAGCCCACAGCGGTCCGACGGCGCATGGTCACTCCTGGCGGTGGCTTACCCAATCTCAGGTCTGGTCGTCGACGCTGTCGCCGGGCTGCAGCACCAGCTCCACCAGCCCGTTGCGGCTCGACCGCACGAGGTCGGGCCGCACCCCCAGCGCAGCGCGCCGGTGTCGGTCTCCACCCGCCCCAGGTAGCCGCCGCCCCCGGCGATGAGCAGTTGGGCGCCATCCGGCGAGAAGGCGAGCGAAGAGAGCCCCACCGGCGCCATGGCCCGGTGCCCCACCGAGCGGGAAGGGATCGACCAGCGGGTCAGCCGGCCGTCGGCGATCAGCAGCGCAGCACCTTCAAAGCGCAGGGCGCGCGGGCGCGCCGCCGGCAGCTCGCCCATCCAGCTTTGGCTCACGAGGTCCCAAAGGCCCACGCCGCCGCGCTCTCCGCTCAGGGCCACCACCCGCCCATCGGGGGAGACCGCCAAGGCGTCGATGGTGCCCAACTCGCTGTTGTGAGAGGCCAGGAGCGCGCCGGTCTGGGCATCGAGCAGGTGGACCGCCCCGCGCAGCCCGGCCAGCACCACCTGGCCACCCCCTGGCAGAAAGCGCCCCACCATCGCCTCTCGATCGCCGGCCACCGTCGTCTCGACCACCCGCGCCTGCGGCTCGTCGCGGCCGATGAGCGCGAGGCGACCATCCGGGCAGAGCCCCGCGATGCGCGACCCGTCGGCGCTGGCCACCAGCACCTGCAGCCGGGCCGGACAGGGCGGCGGCGCCACCACCCGGCTGCCGGGCCAGACGCCATCGGGCAGGCGGAGCGCCCCCTGCCGAAAGATCGGCACCCAGGGCCCAACCTCAACGGCGCTCCGCCCCACCGTGGCGCCATCGGCGACGGAGCGCCGAAGCTGCTCACCCAGGACCTCCCGCACCTCCACGCTCTCGGCCCCCAGGCGCGCCCGCCCGCCCTGGTGCTCTACGGCCCAACGCCGCGACAAGGGCTGCCCCGACCACAGCGACAGCTCCGCGGCCTGGGTGCAGAGCAGGCCGGCCTCCCCGAGGTCGTAGTCCTCGCAGCGCGGCGCGGCGCCCAGATCTTCGGGCCGCGGCCGCGGCACCCGGAAGTAGGCCGCCACCACCCCGCGGGCCAGCGGATCATCGACAATGCGCAGCGCCGCCGCCGCCCGACGCTCGGCCAGGGCGCGAGCGTCGTCGGCGAGGGCCGCCACCGCCTGCTCCACATAGGTGGCCGCGAGCTGCTTGCGGGCGAAGCCCTCGGCGGCGACGGCGCGGGCGCGCTCCTCGGCGATGCGCGACACCCCCAGGGCGATGGCCACCGACAGCAGGGCGATGCCCAGCAGGGCCACCCCGATCGGCAAGCGAAAGCGCCGCCACAGCCGGCCCAACAGCTCGCCGGCGCTGTAGTCATGGGCCGCCACCCGTCGCCCCTCGAACCAGGCGAGCAGGTCGGTGGCCAGGGCCCCGGCGTCGGCGTAGCGCTGGTCGGGAGCCGCCGCCATCGCCCGCTCGGCGATGGCCACCAGCTCCATCGGCGCGGCCGGCGCGACCCGGCGCAGGGCGTCGTGCTGGCCCGTCCGCGCCGCCTCCATCAGCGCCTCGCCGCTCGGCCCCAGGCGCGGCGGCCGCCCGGCGAGCAGGGTGAAGAGGGTGGCCCCCAGGCTCCAGACATCCGATCGCGGATCGGGCGGCGCCCCCTGGGCCTGCTCGGGGCTCAGGTAGGCCGGTGTGCCCGACGCCCGCCCCTCCAGGCCCTCCGCCGGCAGGCCGGGCTGCGGATGCAGCGTCGCCGCGAGCCCCCAGTCCACCAGCGCCGTGTCGCCGTGCCGCCCGATCAGGATGTTGGCCGGCTTGACGTCGCGGTGCACCACGCCGGCTTCATGGGCCACCGCCAGGGCCTCGGCCACATGCAGCAGGTGGCGCAGCAGGCCCAGGCGCCCGGTCAGATCGGAGGCCTCGCGCAGCGCCTCGTCGAGGGAGCGCCCGCGCACGAGGCGCATCGTGTAGAAGGGCCCGCTCTCCTCGCTGCGACCGGCGTCGTGCACCGCGATGATGCTGGGGTGGTCGAGGGCCGCGGTGATCCAGGCCTCCCGCGCGAGGCGGGCCGCCGCCGCCGGATTGCCCCGAAAGCCCGGCCCCAACTCCTTCACCGCGACCTCGCGGCGCAGCACCGCGTCGTGGGCCACCCGCACCAGCCCCATCCCGCCCCGGCCGATCAGGCCCCCCGGCGTGTAGCGTGGCCCCGACCCGACCTCGCCGAGCCCCGGCGCCGCGGCCGGCGGAGATCCGCCCTCGACGCTCCAGCCCGCGGCGCTCTGGGCATCGAAGTTGGGTGGGTCAGAAGACATCGGCGGGACTATTCCACAGGCTGCGCCCATCCGCAGGCAAGGGTAGAAGCGAGCGGCACGCGGAGCGACGATGTCCATCCAAACGGTATTGAAGAAGGCCCTGGGCCGAGAGCGGCTCGAAGGCCTGGCCCGCCTTGTCGGCTACGACACGCGCCCCTGGGCCCGAATCGTGATGTACGAGCAGATGGACCACCTCCTGTCGGGCCTCGATCTGCCGGCCACCGACTGTGTGGAGATCTCCGGCACCCGCTACGAAGGCCGCCCCTTTCGCAGCTACGAGGCCCAACACTACCCGGCCTTCGACATCTGCGCAGGCCCACTGTCAAAGCCCGTCGATCTGATCATCGCCGATCAGATCTGGGAGCACCTGCGCTGGCCCTACCGCGCCACCCGCAATGTCCTCGACTCCCTGCGGCCCGGCGGGCGCTTCCTGGTGTCGACGCCCTTCCTCATCCGGGTGCACGCCAACCCCACCGACTGCTCGCGCTGGACCGAGATGGGGCTCCAGCACCTCCTCGCCGAGGCCGGCTTTCCCCTCGACGACATCCGCACCGGCGCCTGGGGCAACCGCGACTGCGTCGAGGCCAACCTCAAGGTCTGGGCCCGACGCGGCTTCGCCGGCTCGCTGCGCAACGACCCCAACCTGCCCGTGGTGGTCTGGGCGATGGCCCGCAAGGCCCCCTGAGCCGCAGGCCTACTCATCGGCGCCGCGCTTCCGGGCCTCGTCCCGCGCCACCACAAAGGGGAGCCCCGCCCGCGCGTGCGGCTGCTGACGGCCGGTCCAGTCGACGAGCGCGCGCTCCAGATCGGCCTCCACCCCCGCCAGGGCGGCGTCGCCAAAGCGGTTGTGGCGCTCATAGGGGTCGGTCTGCAGATCGAAGAGCATCCCCTGCGGATCCCCGCGAAAGCGCACCAGCTTGTAGCGGGCGTCGCGCACCATCCGGCCCTCCACCAGGGTCTCGCTGACGATGTAGGGGTGGCCCGGGTCACGCCCCTCCAGCTGGGCCAGAACCGAGCGCCCCGGCAGTCCGGGAGGGGGCGCCAGGCCGAAGAGATCACAGACCGTCGGAAAGACATCGAGCCCCGACACCAGGCGCTCGCGATCCACCCCCGTCGCCGCCACCCGCCCCGGCGCCGAGAAGAAGAAGGGCACCGACAGCGCCGCCTCATAGGGCGACTCCTTGAAGGTGAGGCCGTGCTCGCCCAGGTTCTCGCCATGATCGCTGGTGACGATGACGCTGGTGTTGGCCGCGTGCACGCTCTCGGCGAGGCCCTGCAGCAGCCGGCCGATGATGGCGTCGACCATGCCCACCATCCGGTCGTTCCACCAGCGCAGGTGGCGAAAGCCCTCCGCCGTCCACGACCCCACCGCCGGCCCGCGCCGCGCCTGCCCGATCAAGGCCGGCTCCCCGGCCCGATCGGTGAGGTTGACCGGCGCCGGCGGCAGCGCCTCGGGCGGCACATCCCCGAGGATGGCGCCATGGGCCTGAAGCTGGTGCAGCAGGATCGTCGCGTGAC
>JBEIQK010000378.1:0-6118 GCA_040376505.1 Alphaproteobacteria bacterium
CGGCCACCGAGTCGCAGAAGGCGTCGAGGAAGCCATTGATGCCCACCTCGGGCCCCAGGGCCTGCAGCCGCGCCACATGCTCGCCTTCGGCCTCGAGCAGGAGCATTGCCAGCACGTCGTCTTTGGTGGGGAAGTACAGGTAGAAGGCCCCCCGGCTGACCCCGGCCCGCTGGGCGATCTCGTCGATGCGCGCCGCCTCGACCCCATCGCGCCGAAAGACCTCCACCGCCTCGACGAAGAGCCGCCGACGCGTGTCTTCACGCTGCTGATCGCGGCGGGTCGGCGTGGAGCGGCTCATCGAACCGCCCCCAGGCTGCCCGGCGCGATCGGCGCCCCCATCGGCCCCCAGATGACCTCGTGGGCGCCGACATAGTGGGCCGCCATCGTCGTCGCGAAGTCGTCGAGCCGGCGCAGCGCCTCGCCCAGGGTCTGGCGCGACCACTGCACCGTCAGGCTGTCGGGGATCACGCCTCCCATCGAGGAGCGCACGCCAAAGAGCACCAGCGTGCCGCCCTCGGCCTCGATGAACTGCCAGGCCCCCTGATTGGTGTCCACCCAAAGGGCCCCCGCCACCGGCGCCGTGGCCAGGGTGGCCGGCGCCACCTCCCAGGCCCGCTCCCAAACCCTCCCCTCGGTGGCGCTCCACAGGGCGGTGTTCGGCCGGTTGTCCACCACCCACTGCCGGTCGGACATCGGCCAGGGGAGGTCGAGGTGGGTGTGGACGAGCCGCCGCATGTCGGTGCAGCCCGGCAGCTTGGTGGTGTTGGTGGCGTCGCCCGAGAGCGAACGGTGCCAGCCATCAAAGGTGCTGATCCAGGCCGCCGCCTGGCTCGCCGCCGTCCAGATCGCCCCCACCGCCATGTCGGCCCCGTCGCGGTGCACCACCTGGCGCACCACCCCCGCGCCGGCCAGGGTCGCCCAGTCGGCCTCGCCCAACTGCAGCCGCAGGTGTCCGAGCCGCTGACGCGCCGCCGCGTCGCGCAGAAAGGCCGTCTTCAGCGCGCTCGCCGAAGGTGCCGCCATCGCCATCGCCGACCAAAACAGGATCATCGCCCCTACCCTACACCGGCCCCTGCTCGCCTTCACCCATTTCCCTTCGCCTTCGGTAGGCTACCGCCATGAAGAGCCCCAACTCCCCGGCGCCCGCCTCCCTGGCCCGCTACGCCGCACGCTGGATCGGCAGCGCTCTGCTCCTCGCCCTGATCATCGTCGGCTTGGGGACCTTCTTCCTGCCCGAGGTCGACCTGCTCGCCCTCCGCTACGCGGTGTGGTGAATGGCCCCGCAGCGCGCCATCCAGCTCCTCGCCGCCGGCATCGTGCTGCTCGCCCTCCTGGGAATGGGCGGGCTCTGGTACCAGCGCCTCGCCCTGCGCCCCCACTCCGACCCCGTCACCGCCGTCTACCCCCCGGTGGGCGACCTCTGGCTGCTCCCCAACCTCGAGGGCGCCCGCCTGATGGTGCCCGACCGCCCCTCCCGCCCCCAAGAGCCGATGCTGCCGATCCACGCCGGGGATCCGGTCATGAAGCGCATCCGCAGCTTCTCCCTCTCCACCAACGCCTGGCGCCTGCGAAACCCGCCCCTCCTCGCCAAGGAGCCCGGCCGGCCGCGCATCCTCGTGCTGGGCGACTCGATCGCCCTGGGTTGGGGGGTGGAGGCCGAGGAGGCCCTGCCCGCCCAACTCGCCGAGGCCTTGGACGCGCTGGGCCGCCCCGTCGAGGTGCTCAACGGCGGGGTGCCCGCCATCGACACCGCCGCGATGGCCTCCTTCTGCCGCACCGATGGCCGCAAGCTCGGCGTCGACCTGCTCATCTGGAACCGCCGCCCCGCCCCCAACCAGGGCATGATCGAGCGCTACGGCGAGCACCTGCGCCTCTGCACGGAGGCGCTGCGGGTGCCGGCCATCGCCCTGCTGCACCCCCTCTCCACCTTCGATCCCAAGGCCCAGCGCGGCCACGCCGACGAGGTCGCCCAACTGCGCGGGCGCCTCGCCCACGACAAGGTGCTCCTGCTCGACGCCGCCCCCCTGATCGCCGAGGCCCAGCAGGGCCGCGGCGAGATCTACGTCGAGGAGGAGGGCGCCTACCGCGTGATCGATCAGGAGAGCGGCGAGGTCTGGCTCAGCGGCGAAGCCCCCCGCGAAGGCCTCGCCGACGAGGTCTACACCCTCTTCGAGGAGGAGTCGGCGGTCGAGGAGGCCCTCTTCTTCGACGGCGCCCACCCCAATGCCGAGGCCTTCGAGCGGATCGCCGCCTGGCTGGCCCCCCAGGTGCTGCCCCTGCTGCCCGCCGAGCACCCGGGTGGCTGAAGAGGCCCCCGAGCCGCCGATCCCCCTCGGCCTGCGCCTGGGCGTGGCCCTCTTCAGCCTCGCCCTCACCCTGGGCGTTGCCGAGGGCCTGATCCGCTGGGCCGACGGCGGCGCCCTGCCCCACCTGCGCCTCTTCACCCAGGTCGACGGCGCCATCACCTTGGAGGCCGACGCCGCCGCCACCCTGCGCCGGGCCGACGGCGGCACCTTCACCGTCGCCACCGACGCCCAGGGCCTGCGCGTCGGCGCCGGCCCCCCGCTTGGCCCCGGCGCCCCGCTGGTGGTCGGCGACTCCCAGGTGCTCGGCATGGGCGTCTCGGCCGAAGAGGCCTTCCCGGCCCGCCTGGGCGCCCACAACGCTGGCGTGCCCGGCCACGGCCTCCCCGACGCCCTGGCCCAGGCCCAGGCCCTCCTGGCGACGCTCCAGCCCCGCGCCCTCGTGGTGGTGGTGAACCAGGCCAACGACTGGGAGGACGGCACCACCCCCTTGACCGACCGCATGGCGGTGCGCGGCGGCTGGCTCATCGACCGTCAGCGCGCGGAGGGGCCGATGGGGCGCCTCTTCTGGGGCAGCCCCCTTTCGCGCAGCCACCTGCTCTACCTCACCAGCCTGCTGCTCCGCGGGCCCGCCCCGGCCAGCGGCCCACCCGCCTGGATGGCCGATCCCGCCGGCCAGCAGGCCCAAAGCGCGTCACTCGCCGCCGCGATCCGCGACTTCGCCGCCGCCCATCCGGCCCTCCCCCTCACCGTCGCCTTCCTCCCCGTCGACGTCGCCGCCCAGGCGGCCCGCGCCGAGACCTCCCCCTTCGGCCCGGCCGCGCAGGCCGCCTCCCCGCCGCCCTGGGCCGACCGCCAGCTCCACGATCAGCTCGCCGCCGCCTTGGGTTCGGCCCTGCCGCTGGTAGACCTGACGCCAGCGCTGCGCGCCGACCCGGCCCTCTTTCTGGAGGCCGATTACCATCTGTCCGCCGCCGGGCACGCCGCCGTCGCCGAGGCCCTGGCGGCCCCTCTTGGAGGCCCATGAGCACCGCCCTCGCCGCCCCCAGCCTGAGCCTGCGGGCCATCAGCTACATCGTCTGGCGCCTCGTGCCGGGCCGCGGCCCCACCAAGATGGCCGAGTTCTCCCACACCGAGGCCGGCAGCGGCCTCGACATGCTGGCCGCCGTGGAGGAGACCCCCCGCCGCGACCTGCGCCGCCGCTACTTTCAGCACGCCCTCGACGAGCTGAAGCACGGCCGGCTGGTCCGCGAGCCGGCCCTCGCCCGCTCCGCGGGCCGGGGCCGCGCCGCCGCCGTGCTCGACGACGCCGAGTACATCGGCAGCCACGGCATCCGCGGCAAGGAGTCTCTGTTTTCGTCGCTCAGCGAGGTGGAATTCCTCGCCTTTGTCTGGGTCCACGAGAAGCGCGGCGCCGAGCAGTTTCAGGTCTACAGCGATCTGATGGACGATGACCCGGCGGTACGCGCCATGTTCGCCGAGATCGCCCGCGACGAGCGCTTTCACATCGCCTACTCCGCCGCCGAGCTCGACCGCTACCGCACCGCCGGCGAAGGGGCCGCCGTCGACCGCGCCGTGCGCTCGGTCTGGTGGCGCCGCTACAAGCAAGGCTGGCTGCGCTTCTCCCACGACTTCGGCGCGATGATGGCCGGCCTGTGGCTCTCTCTGCTCTGGCTGGTGCTGATCGGCCCCTTCTCGCTCATCGCCCGGCTCACCGAGAAGAGCGCCACCGGCTTCATCCCCGCCGGCCCGGCCCAGCCCGCCGCCGCCCGCGCCCGGGAGCTGGGATGAGCTACATCCTGGGCGTCTCGGCCCTCTACCACGACGCCGCCGCCGCCCTGATCCACGACGGCCGCATCGTCGCCGCCGCCAGCGAGGAGCGCTTCTCGCGCATCAAGCACGACGCCAGCTTTCCGGTGCTGGCCACCCGCTACTGTTTACAGAAGGCCGGCATCCCCGTCGAGGCGATTGACCACGTCGTCTACTACGAAAAGCCCCTGCGCAAATTCGAGCGCATCCTGGTGAGCCAGGTCACACATTTTCCGCGCACCCTTCAGTCTTTTCGCCGGGCCACCTTCAACTGGCTCACCGACAAGCTCTGGGTGCGGGCCAACCTCTCGGCCGCCCTCGGCGTGCGGCCCGAGACCCTGCTCTTCTGCGACCACCACCTCTCCCACGCCGCCAGCGCCTTTTACTGCGCCAACACGCCCAACGCCGCCATCCTCACCGTGGACGGTGTGGGCGAGTGGGCCACCACCAGCCTCTACCGCGGCGGCCCCGGCGGCATCGAGCTCCTCAACGAGCTGCAATTCCCGCACAGCATCGGCCTCGTCTACTCGGCCTTCACCGCCTACCTCGGCTTCGCCGTCAACGACGGCGAGTACAAGGTGATGGGCATGGCCCCCTACGGCGAGCCCCGCTTTGAAGACGCCGTCCGCAAGGTGCTGCGCCTGCGCGACGACGGCAGCGTTGACGTCGACCTGCGCTACGTCTCCTACCACTACAGCGCCACCGACTCCTTCACCGGCGCCCTCGAAGACCTGCTCGGCCCCGCCCGCTTCCCCGGCAGCCCCTTCGACCCCCAAAGCGCCGAGGGCCGCCGCTTCGCCGACATCGCCGCCAGCATCCAGAAGGTCACCGAAGACGCCCTGGTGGGCCTCGCCAAGGCCCTGCACAGACAGGTCTCCACCGACACCCTCTGCCTCGCCGGCGGGGTGGCCTTAAACAGCGTCGCCAACCGCCACATCCTGCAGCGCGGCCCCTTCCAGCGCCTCTTCGTGCAGCCCGCCGCCGGAGACGCCGGTGGGGCCATCGGCGCCGCCCTGTGGGCCCACCGCGAGGTGCTTGGCCAGCCCCTCCCCGCCGACGTCGGCCTGCGCCCCGACCTGGGGGCGGCCTACCCCGATGAGGCCATCGGCGAGCTGCTCGGCGATCTGAAGGTCCGCCACGAGGTCTTGGACGAAGACCAGCTCGTCGCGCGGGCCGCCGCCGACATCGCCGCGGGCCAGGTGATCGGCTGGGTGCAGGGCGGCTTTGAGTGGGGCCCCCGGGCGCTGGGCCACCGCAGCATCCTGGCCAACCCCGCCGACCCGGCCATGAAGGAGCGGGTGAACCAGCGCATCAAGTTCCGCGAGCTCTTTCGCCCCTTCGCCCCCTCGGTCACCGTGGAGGCCGCCGGCGCCTACTTCGACCTGCCCCCCGGCGGCGAGCAGCCCCTCGACTGGATGTTGATGGTCACCCCCGTCCACGAGGCCCACCGCGACACGCTCTCCGCCGTCACCCACGTCGACGGCTCGGCGCGTGTACAGACCGTGCGCGCCGAGACCAGCCCGCTCTACCACCGCCTGCTCCAGGCCGTGGGCCAGCGCACCGGCCACCCCGTCGCCCTCAACACCAGCTTCAACCTCAAGGGCGAGCCGATCGTCTCCTCGCCGGTCGCCGCCCTCGCCACCTTCACCCGCAGCGGCCTCGACGCCCTGTACCTCGGCCGCTACCGGGTCGAAAAGGAAGAGGCCCATGGCTGAGCGCTCTTTTTTTGAGGCCCTGACCCTGCGCCTCAGCGTGCTCGGCGACCTCACCCGGATGCTGCGCCGATCGGGCCGCTGGTGGCTGCTGCCGATGATGGTGGGGCTCGTGCTGTTGGGGCTGGCGCTGACGGGTCTGCAGGCGGTGCATTACCTCTCGCCCTTCATTTACGCGGTGTTTTAGGTTTTTTCGACGCCGAAAGTCCTTGCCAGTCGCGGGAGCACAGGGCAGGTCACCCGCGAGAACGCGCTCCGCGTGCGTCCACCCGGCAGCCCATGTCTGTCATCGAG
>JBEIQK010000812.1:0-2888 GCA_040376505.1 Alphaproteobacteria bacterium
CCTCGATCCCATCGCCTTTGATCCAGTCGCCTTTGGCATCCCGCCCCAGATCCTCGCTTCGATCGACAGCGCCCAACTCCTGGCCCTGCACGTCGCCCGCGAGGCCCTGGCCGACGCCGGCTACGACCACCGGGCCTTCGATCGCCAGCGCGCCGGCGTGATCCTCGGCGTGGCCGGCACCACGATGAAGCTCTCCTCGGCGATGGTGGCCCGGGCCGAGGGGCCGCTGGTGCGCCGCCTGATGGCCCGCGCCGGCGTGAGCGAGGCGCGCATCGCCGCGGTGATGGAGGGCTGGGACCTCGCCCACCCGGCCTGGACCGAGGATGTCTTTCCTGGCGCCCTCGCCAATGTCGTCGCCGGCCGGGTGTCGAGCCGCCTCGACCTCGGCGGGCCGAACTACACGGTCGACGCGGCCTGCGCGAGCTCCCTGGCCGCCGTGGGCGCCGCCATCGCCGAGCTGAGCCTTGGGCGCGCCGATCTGGTGATCACCGGCGGCGTCGACACCGACAATTCGCTCAGCGCCTTCCTCAGCTTCGCCAACACCCAGGCCCTCACCCGCGGCCCCCAGGTGCGCCCCTTCCACGCCGAGGCCGACGGCACCCTGCTCGCCGAGGCCGTGGCGATGCTGGTGCTCAAGCGCCTCGACGATGCCGTGGCCGACCAGGACCGCATCTACGCGGTGATCCGCGGCCTCGGCAACACCTCGGACGGCCGTTCGCGCAGCATCTACGCGCCGCGGCAAGAAGGCCAGGAGGGCGCGCTGCGGGGCGCCTTCGCCCAAGCCGGGCTCTCCGCCGCCACCGTCGGCCTCGTCGAAGCCCATGGCACCGGCACCGCCGTCGGCGACGCCACCGAGGTTCGGGCCCTCACCGCGGTCTACGGCGCGGCCGGGGCCCAGAAGGTGGCGCTGGGGAGCGTGAAATCGCAGATCGGCCACGCCAAGGCCGCCGCCGGCGGCGTGTCGTTGGTGAAGACCGCCCTCGCCCTGCACCAGGGCGTGATCCCGCCCACCTTGCACGCCGACCGGCCCAATCCGGCCCTGGACGGGACCCCCTTCTACCTGCCCGCCGCCGCCGCCCCCTGGCCCGAGGGGCCGCGCCGCGCCGCGGTGAGCGCCTTTGGCTTTGGCGGCGCCAATTTCCACCTCGTGATGGAGGCGCCCCCCCCCGCGCCGGCCGCCCCGGTGGTGGAGCTGCCCTACCTCGTGGTGCTGGGCGCCGACCGCCGCGAGGCCCTCGGCGAGGCCCTGAAAGACTGGCGGGCCCGCATCGCGGGGCCCCAGGCCGAGGCCGTCGCCCGGCAGCTCTGCGCCAGCCCGGCGCCGCCGCCCGCCTGGCCGCGCATCGGCCTGGTCGCCCACAGCCTGCCGGCGCTCCAGGCCCAGCTCGATCGGGCGATCGCCGCGCTGGCGAGCCCCGGCGCCCCGATCCAGGAGCCCGGGCTCTGCTTTCGCGAGCGCGCCCTCGAAGGCCGCGTCGCCGTGCTCTTTCCCGGGCAGGGCGCCCAACGCGTGGGCATGGGCCGCGACCTCCTGCTGCGGCTGCCCGCCCTGCGGGCCTGGTTCTCGCGCATCGACGCGGCGATGCCCCCCGGCCGGCCCTCGGTCTTCTCGAGGGTCTACCCCGAGGCGGGCCGCGCCCCCGATCCGGCCGCCCTGCGCCAGACCCTCTACGCCCAGGCCAGCGTGGGGGCCCTGTCGGCCGGCCTCTACGCGCTGCTCTCCCACCTGGGGCTGCGGGCCGATGCCTTCGCCGGCCACTCCTTTGGCGAGCTCTGCGCCTTGTGGGCCGCCGGCGCCGTCGACGACGAGACCTTCGCCCGCCTCGTGGTGCAGCGCGGCGGCGCCCTGACCCCGCCGCCCGGGGCCCCGCCCAGCGGCCTCTGCGCGCTGCGGGCCACCCTCGCCGAGGTCGAGGCGGTCTTGCCGCAGCACCCCGGGATCTCGATCGCCAACCACAACGGCCCCCAGCAGGTGGTGGTGGGCGGCCCCATCGACGCCCTCGACGCCTTCGAGCAAGGCTGGGCGGCCCAGGGCAAGGACGCCGTGCGCCTGGAGGTGGCGGCGGCCTTTCACACCCCCGCCGTGGACTTCGCCGAGGCCGCCTGGCAGGAGGCCCTCGCCCAGACCACCCTGCGCCCCGCCCAACGGCCCGTCTACGCGGGCGCCCAGGCCGCGCCCTACGCCAGCGAAGGGGCCGCGCTCCGCGACACCCTCTCTCGCCAACTGCGGAGCCCGGTGCGCTTCTCAGCGGTGGTGGAGGCCTTGGATGCTGCGGGCGTGCGCATCTTCATCGAGGTGGGCCCCGGCAGCGCCCTCGGCGGGATGGTGCGCCGCACCCTGGGCGCCCGGCCCGACACCCTGGCCCTCTCGGTGGACGGCGGGCGCGACGGCTGGGCCTCGCTGCACGAGACCCTGCTCCAGCTCCGCGTCGCCGGCCTGGCCTTGGGCTCGCTGCGCGCCGAGGCGCCGCCCGCCCCGAGCTCGGCCGCCACGATCCCCCTCGACGCCGTGAACTGGGTGAACCCCGCCCGCAGCGCCCAGGCCGCCGCGCTGCCCCGCAGCCCCCCTTCACCGGAGACCGCCCCGGCCATGCCCCCCGCGACGCCCGCTCCTCTCGCCCCCGCGCCGGGGCCCGACGCCCCTGCCTGGGCGGCCTTCCACGCCCTGGAGCTGGCCAACCTGGAGGCGCACCAGCGCTACCTGGAGGTGGAGCGCGCCCACAGCGAGCTGCTCTGCCAGCTCGCGCGCACCGCCGCTGCCGCGCCGATCGACGCGCTGCAGGCCCACCAGGAGCGGGTCCTCGGGGTGCACCAGTCCTTCCTGGCCGGCCAGCGCGCCCAGGTGGAGCGCATCCTCGGCGTGGTCGGCGCGGCCCCAGCGCCCCGGC
>JBEIQK010000236.1:0-8489 GCA_040376505.1 Alphaproteobacteria bacterium
GCAGGCCGCCGGCGCGCCGCGGGGGCTCGTCGCCCTGGCCGAGGTCTGCCGCTTGCCCATCGCCGTGGTGGCCATCGGCGGCGTCGACGCCCAGACGGTGCGGGCGGTCGCGGCGGCCGGCGCACAGTCCTGGGCGGTCATCAAGGCCCTGCGCGACGCCGTCGATCTGTCTGCGATGATCGGCATCCTCGACGCTCCCCACCTCCGCGCTGGATGATCTGCCCCGCGGGCCAGGGACTGCGCCAGCGCAGGCTCCCACCGGGTTGGCCTCGCAGAAGCCTGCCGAGATGGATCGAGCACCGACGAAACAAAGTTCAGCTTTATCCATTGCTATTCACAAACAACGCTTGACGCTGTCTGCAAAAATCGGCAAAGGCGGGCCGGCGCCCCTTCCCTTCATGCAAGGTCTGCGGTTAGGGTTGGTGCGTCAAGAGTTTCGCACCCTCCGCGAACCCCTTCCGCCTCCGGAATCCCATGCACTCCTTCCTCCTGGCAATCGCCCTGCTGCTCCCCAGCCCCGCTCACGCCGGGCTCTTCAAGAAGCGCAAGGCCCTGGCTCCGGCCGAAGATGCGCCCGCCGACGTCGAGCGGGTCGAGACCCGCGCCCCCCAGAAGCGGGTCGATCAGCCGCTCAGCCCCACCGAAGAGCTGATGGAGGTCCGCGCCGCCGGCGAAGGCTCGCTGTGGAACTTCATCGAGGAGGTCGAGGGCGAGGTCCCTGATCAGGATGCCCAGGAGGCCACCGAGGAGCTCGACGCCGAGCGCTCGGCCGAACGTGAATTCCTCATCGACCTGCTGCGCCGCCAGAACGCCGACGAGAACTTCGTCTCCGACCCCAAAGACCCGCTGCACTTGAAGCAGGTCAACCCGGCGGAGTTCGACATCCCCGTGGTGGTCAACGCCGCCGTCGTCAAGTGGATGAAGTACTTCACCGGCTCAGGCCGCAAGTATTTCCACAAATGGCTCGGCCGAACCACGCGCGTGCAGCCCATGATGTTCGAGAAGCTCGACGCCGCCAAGATGCCGCGCGACCTCGTCTATCTGTCGATGATCGAGAGCGGCTACAGCAACCACGCCTACAGCCGCGCCGCCGCGGTGGGCCTGTGGCAGTTCATGAGCCCCACGGCCCGCGACTGGAACCTGCGTGTCGACTACTACATCGACGACCGGCGTGATCCCGAGGCCTCCACCGTCGCCAGCGCCCGCTTCCTCAACTACCTGTACAAGCGCTTCGGCCACTGGCACCTCGCCTGGGCGGCCTACAACGGCGGCCCCGGGCGCGTCGATCGGGCGATCAAGCGCTACGGCACCAATGACTTCTGGGAGCTGGTGCGCCTCAACGCCCTGCACACCGAGACGGAGGACTACGTCCCCAAGCTGATCGCCGCCGCGATCATCGGCAAGCACCCCGAGCGCTACGGCTTCACCAACATCACCTACGAGATGCCGCTCGAGTACGAGACCGTGATGGCGCCTCCCGGCTACAGCCTCGCCACGGTCGCCCGCTGCGCGGAGGCCACCGAAGCGGAGATCATGGAGCTGAACCCGCACATCCGCCGCGGCGCCCTGCCCCCCGACGGCCCCGAGGTGCGGGTCTATGTGCCGAAGGGTCGCGGCCAGAGCTTCCTCGCGGCGCTGTCCGAGGCCACGCCCGACGCGCGCATCACCTACAAGACCCACAAGGTGCGCTCCGGCGAGTCTCTCTCCTCCATCGCCAGCAAGTACGGCGTCAGCGCGTCAGACCTCCAGTCGGTCAACCGCATCCGCAACGCCAACCGCATCACCGTGGGCATGGTGCTGACCATCCCCACCAAGGGCGGCACCTTCGCGGCGGTGGAAGACCGCGAGGTGGCGACCCGCACGGTCACCAGCCCCAAGAGCGGCACCAGCGCGAAGAAGAAGGAGGTCACCCTCGCTTCGACCGTCGGCACCGTCACGCCGCGCACCAAGACCACCACCCACGTGGTGCAGAAGGGCGAGTCGCTCGGCAAGATCGCCGACCGCTACGGGGTGTCGCAGTCCGACATCCTGCGGTGGAACAACATCGACAACCCCAACAAGATCCTGGTGGGCCAGCGCCTCAAGGTGGTGGCCAGCTCTTCGGGCTGGACCCAGTACACGGTCAAGCGCGGCGACACCCTCTCCGGGATCGCCGACCGCCACAAGGTCAGCGTGTCTGACCTCAAGAGCTGGAACAACATCAAGGGCAACCAGATCAACTCGGGCCAGACCTTGAAGATCCGCAAGAAGGGCTGATGCCCGGCGGGGCGCCGGGGTAGAGAGCCGCCATGTTGAGCGTAGAGCAGGCCCTCTCCCGCGTCCTCGAGCGTCCCCTCCCCCGCCGCGTTGAGCGCCTGTCGCTCGGCGCCTGTCAGGGGCGGCTCCTCGCCGAGCCGCTCGTGGCGCCCATTCCGCTGCCCCGCTGGGACAACAGCGCGATGGACGGCTACGCCCTGCGCGCCGCCGACACCGCCGCGGCCGCCGGCCTCGCCTCCTCCTGCGAAGGCCCCGGCGAGGGCGGAGAGGGCGTGATCCTCACGGTGATCGACGAGATCGCCGCCGGCAGCGCGCCCCGCCACCCCATCGGCCCCGGCGAGGCCGCCCGCATCTTCACCGGCGCCCCGATGCCCGAGGGCGCCGACGCCGTGGTGATGCAAGAAGACACCCGCCCGGCCGGCCTCAACCGGGTCGCCATCCTGGCCCCGGCTCGCCTCGGCCAGCATGTACGCCGCCAGGGCAGCGAGTTGGGCGCCCAGGCTGTCGCGCTGCCGGCCGGCACGCGGCTCGGGCCGGCCGCCCGGGGGGTCGCCGCCGCGCTGGGGGCAACCCATCTCTCTGTGGTCGTCCGGCCCCGGGTGGTCGTGCTGGCCACTGGCGATGAGCTGGTGAGCCCCGGCAGGCCCCTCGGCCCCTTTGACATCTGGTCGAGCAACACCCAAACCCTGCTCGCCCTCATCGAAGAGGCCGGCGGAGAGGGCCTGGACGCCGGGGTGGCCCGCGACAACCTGCCCAGCATGATGGCCGGCCTGGAGCGCGCCTTCGCCCACGGCCCCGACCTGCTGCTCACCACCGGCGGCGTGAGCGTGGGGGACTTCGACGTGGTCAAGCAGGCCCTGGCCGGGGCCGGCATGGCGATGGACTTCTGGAAGATCCGCATGAAGCCCGGCAAGCCCCTGGCCTTCGGTGAAGTGGGCGGCGTGCCCACCTTCGGGCTGCCCGGCAACCCCGTCTCCACGCTGGTCTGCTTTTTGGAGTTCGTGCGCCCCCTGATGCGGCTGGCCCTGGGCGATCCGCGGCCCTTCTTGGAGGTGGTGCCGGCCACCTTTGTGGGCAACCTGCGCCGAAAGGCCGGCCGCGCCGAGCTCGTGCGGGTGCAGCTCACCGTGGGGCCCCAAGGCTACCTCGCCCGCGACACCGGGCCGCAGGACTCGCACCTGCTGCGCGGCGCCGCCCTCGCCGACGCGCTGCTCCTCCTCGACGCCGAGGCCACCCACATCGACGAGGGCGACGCGGTGTGGGTCCAGCTCCTGCCCCACCGCGGCGCCGGCGCCGCCCGCCCCGACCTGCGCTGGTCTGGGCGCGCCCACCGATGAGCCCCCACCCCGCCTTCGTGCTGGTCGGCGGGCGCTCCTCGCGCATGGGCAGCGACAAGGCCCGCCTGCGGCTGCAGGGCGAGGCCCTGGCCCAGCGCCTCGCCCACCGCCTCGCCGAGGCCGGCTTTGGGCCCGTCTGCCTGGTCGGCCGCGACCCCACCCTCGCGGAGCTCGGTCTGCCGCTGATCCTCGACGCGGACCCCGCGGCGCCCCTCCATCCGCTCTGGGGCATCGCCGCCGGTCTGCGGGCGGCCCAGCCCGCTCCCCTCGCCTTCTTTGCGCCGGTCGACCTCATCGGCCTCACCGCCGCCGATCTGGCGGGCTTTTCCGCCGCCGCAGCGCCTTGTGTGGCGGTCGGCCCCGATGGCCGTCGCCAGCCCCTCCTCGCCCTGCTGCCCACCGCCTTCGCCGCCGAGGCCCACCACCTCGCCGCCGAGGGCGGCGCCGCCCACAAGCTCGTCGCCGGGCTGCCAGCCCTGCGCCTCTCCGCCGCTGCCCTCCACAACGCCCACGCCCCGGGCGACCTGCCCCAAGCTGAGGTCGAGCCATGACCACCCACCGCACCCCGCTGCGCCTCCTCCACCGCGATGGCGCCGTCATCGCCGCCCTGCGGCCCCTCCTCGACCGCGACGGCGTGGCCACCTTGGAAGAACCGCCCAGCGAGGCGGCCCTGCGCTCCCCCGGCGGGCCAACCCTCTACCTCGCTGATGACATCGATGCTTTCGCCGATGCCGAGCGCGCCCTCGCCGGGGCCCGCCGGGCGCCGGGACTGGCCGAGCAGCTCCGCCGCCTCGCCGTCGAAGGGGTCGGCCGGGCCGGGCTCTTCGCCCAGGCTCTGGGCGCCGAGGTTGATGGAGAGCCGGTGGTGGTGCTCTTCGTCGAGCCCGCCCTGCTGCCGGCGATCTGGCAGCCGCTCCTGTCGCCCTTTCTGGGCCTCTCTCCCGCACCGGCGGCCAGGTCCACCCCCGCCAGCGCCGCCCCAAGCCTCCCGCCCGCGCCGACGCCGGCGCCCTCCAGCACAGGCCGGGTGAGCCTCAGCGAGATGCCCGGCGCCGAGCGGCCCCGGGTGGCCGAGCCCACCGAGACGCCTCCAGGCTGGCGCAAGGGCCTGGAGTCCCTGGGCGGCGCGCTGCGCAAGGGCGCCTGGGTGGAGCTGCCCGCCGCCTTGGAGCGCGTGGCGCCCGTGCAAAATGTGCTCGACAGCGCCGGAGAGCACGGCGAGGTGCGCACGCCCGACGGGCGGGTGTGGGCGGCCTACGGCTTCCCCGACCTCGAGCGGCCGGCCAGCAAGGTGCTGCTGGTGCGCGTGGGCGAGCCGATGGCCGAGATCCTGGCCCTCCACCGCTGGCCGCGCCTCGTCGGCCTCGTCACCGAGGGTGAGGGGGTGCTGCCGAGCGCCGACCTCGATCCCGCCGCGCTCTGCATCGAGCGTACCGGCCGACCGGCCCCCAACTGGGGCAGCCTCTTCGCCGTGGAGGCCGACGCTGTCTACCTCTTGCGCGATCAGAAGGTCTGGCGCTGGGATGGGCGCAAGGAGACCGAGCTCGGCCGGCCGACCCAGGCCCTGGCCAGCCTCCTGCTGCAGTGGAGCCAGCGCTGACCTGCACCTTGAAGATGTCGGTCGGCGCTGGCCATCGGCGTGGCAAGCGGCTAGCAGGCCGCCATCGTTGAGGAAGCCATGCGCCCAGCCCTGTTTTTGTCCTGCGCCCTGCTCGCCGCTGGCTGCCTGCCCAAGAGTCCAGCCGGCGGCCCCGTCGCCGTCACCGCCGCCGACGCGCCGCCGATCACGCCGGTCTCTCCGGCCTACTTCGCCACGGGCAGCTCCAAGCTGGCCTCCCAAGGCGACTACGACCGCGTGAACCAGGCCGCCGCCCAGCTCAAGTCCAACCCGCGCCTCTATGTGGTGCTCACCGGCTACACCGACGCCGACGGCCGCCCGGATTCCAACCTCGCCCTGTCGCAGTCTCGCTCGGAGTACGTGGCCGACCTGCTCAAGAAGGCCGGCTGCGACGACCGGCGCATCTACGCCAAGGGCATGGGGGAGGTCGCCTCCACCGGCGAGAACGTCTCTCGCGACCGCCGCGTCGAGTTCGTCTTCTTCTCAGCGGGCAGCGGCCAGCTCCCCACGGCCGACGACATCCTGGCCTCGGCGGGGATCAGCAGCGCCAGCGCGACATCAGCGGCATCGGCCGCCACCCAGGTCGCCAGCTCCGCCGCGTCGGGCAAGGCCGACAAGGGCGGAAAGGCCGACAAGGGCGGCGGCGCCACCGTCACCCAGCAGGGTCAGGCCATCATGGAGAAGGTCGGCATCCCCGAGCTCGACTCCTTCTTTGGCAAGGGCCAGGCCCTGCTCGACAAGCTGCGCGGCAACGAGGCCAACATCGCCAAGGCCAAGGCCAGCCTCGTCACTGTCCTCGGCGTGGCCGAAGGCGCCGACATTGGCGAGGCCTTGGCCGAGCTCAAGGCCAGCGCGGCGGGGGCCATCACCATCAAGATGGAAGGGATCAAGCCCAAGCTGGCGGTGAAGCCGGGGGCCACCCCCAAGATCTCCCAGGCCATCACGGCGATGAACCAGATGGTGGAGGCGATGAGCAAGGCCCTCGCCGATCTCACCACCTTGCCCAAAGAGGCGATGGCGCTGGTGAACGAGGCCAAGACCCTGCCGTCCCAGCTCCCCACCATGGCCAAGGCCGCCGGCCTCAAGCCCACGCAGATCCCCAAGCTCGCCAAGACCGTGAAGAGCAACATCGGGCTGCTGGCCGACATCCCCAAAGAGACCAAGTCGCTGATCGACGAGATCACCAGCACCTTCAAGCTCATCCAGAGCACCTTCGCCGGCTGATGGAGCTCACCCTCGACGAGGCGGCCCTCCTCACGGGCCGAACGGTCCGCCAGATCCGCTACCTCGTCGAGAAGGGGCGAATTCCCGCGCGGCGCGATGGGGCCCGCTGGCTCGTCGATCGGGCCGATCTCCCGGCACCGCGGCCGATCCTCACCGCGGCCAGCCCCGCGGCGGAGAGCCCGGCCCGCGCGCTGGCCGAGGGCCCCAGCCTCGGCGAGCTGCCGGCCTTCACCGCAGGTCGGCGCCTGTACACCCAATTGCTGGCGACCCTCGGCGAGGGCCACCCCGGCGCCAGCCTGCTCAAGCGGGCCCTGGTGCACCTCGCGGCGGCCCATCATCGCTCCCACCCCGTCGACAAGGCCCGCGCCTTGCGGGCCTGCCGCGACGCCCTGTCGGAGTCGGTCTGCGAGCTCTTCCTGGTGGACGGCAACGCCACCCAGGCCCGGGCCGTCGAGCGCGAGCTGCTCCCGGTCGTGCTGGCCGCCCTGGGCGAGGTCGAGCGCCGGGGCCCTTAGGCCGGCTCGATGCCCCGTCGCTCCCAGCCCGCCCCGCCGGCGAAGCGCTCCACCGCGAGATCCACGAAGGCCCGCACCTTGGCCGGGGGCTGGTGTTTGGGCGGGTACACCGCGAAGACCCCGCTGCCCTGCTCGATCTGGTCTTCGAGCAGCGAGATGAGGCGCCCGGCGGCGAGGTCGGCGCTCACGTAGAAGGAGGGCATATAGGCGATGCCGAGCCCGCGGACGGCGGCCCCGCGCAGCACTTCGCCGCTGTTGGTGCTGAGGCGCCCGCGCACCGACACCATCCGGCCGCCCTTCAGGCGCCAGCCATTGGCCTGGTAGGTGTAGAGCAGGGCGTCTTTCTCTTCGAGCTCGGCCACGCTTTGGGGTGCGCCGGCCTTTTCGAGGTAGGCCGGCGCCGCGCAGAGGCACATGCGCGAGACACCCAACTTGCGAACCACGAGGCTGGAGTCGGCGAGTCGACCAATTCGGATGGCCAGATCAAAGCCCTCTTCCACGAGATCCACCGTGCGATCGCTCAGGTTCAGATCGAGGCGCACGTCTGGGTACTGGTTGAGGTAGTCGGTGAGGACGTCGGTGAGGAACATCTGCCCGAAGGTCACCGGCGCCGTGAGCTTGAGCGTGCCGCGCGGCGCCTCGTGAAGCTCGGTCACCGCCTTCTCGGCGTCCTCCAGCTCGGAGATCACCCGGGCGCAGCGGTCGAAGTAGGCCTGCCCCGCCTCGGTGAGGTGAATGCGGCGGGTGGTGCGGTGCAAGAGCCGCGCCCCAAGCCGCTCTTCGAGGGAGGAGACCTGCCGGCTGACCGTCGACTTGGGCAAGCCCAATGACTTGGCCGCGGCGGTGAAGCTCCCTTCCTCCACCACCCGCACGAAGGCGAGCATACCCGCGAGCTGATCCATACTTGAACCCGTCCTTTCCGGCCACCAAGGCCCGTAGCCGGCGCCACCTGGCCGGCGCGCCGACCTCACCGTCGCCGAGAACGGTGCGGAATCGTCGCTGCCGGTCCAGTATAGCAAAGGACAGACAGTGGGCACCCCAATCGGCGAGGTTAGTGACCCGCCCACTCGGAAGAAAGAGGATCCCATGAGCCAGTCCGCCGATGAGGCCGCCGCCCTTCTTGAGCCCGCCGCCAGCCGCGTCCGCGACCCGGCGAGCGGCCGGAGCGTGTGGCTGGCCGGCCTGATCACCGGCGCCAAGATCGACGCCGAGGTGCTGGAGTTCACGCTCAACACGCACCGCCAGCACAGCGCCGAAGATCGCAGCCGCATGCAAGAGGCGATCCTCCGCAACCTCGAAGGGTTGGGCTGGAAGGGCAAGATCGTCTGCAACGTCGCCCTCACCGCCGCCGCCGCGCCCGCCGCGCCAGCCCCCGCCGCGGCGCCCCGCCCTGCTCCGCCGGCCGATGCGGTGCGCGGCATGAGCGGCCCCGGGATGCAGCCGCATGGCGGCCCCATCGAGAAGAAGGCCCTCGACGGCGTGAAGCACGTCATCGCCGTGGCCAGCGGCAAGGGCGGCGTGGGCAAGAGCACCGTCGCC
>JBEIQK010001009.1:0-2056 GCA_040376505.1 Alphaproteobacteria bacterium
CCTCGGCCTTGTCGAAGCTCAAGATCAACCTGCCCCTCTCGGCGATCCTCGACGAGGTGGCCAAGCGGATGATGGAGATCGCCGCCGAGCTGGACATCAGCGTGCGCACCCAGCCCGACCTCGACGAGATCCTGGCCGAGGCCGAGCAGGCGATGCAGCAGCTCTCCGACCAGGAAGAGGCCCGCGAGTCCCAGCTTCGTCGCGCCCTCGATCAGCAGCAGGCCGAGGCCCGGCGCCTCGAAGAGCACAACCGGCGCCTGATGCAGATGGCCAGCAAGGACGCGCTCACCGACCTCGACAACCGGCGCACCTTTCACCGCAGCCTCGCCGCTGAGGTGCAGTCCGCCGCCGAAAAAGGCACGCCGCTCTCGGTGTTGATGCTGGACATCGACTTCTTCAAGAAGGTCAACGACACCTACGGCCACCCGGCCGGTGACCAGGTGCTGGTCGCGGTCGCCCGGCGCATCCAGGGGGTCACCCGCACGATGGACCGGGTCGCCCGCCTCGGCGGCGAAGAATTTGGCGTGCTGCTGCCGCGCACCGGCCGCTCCGGCGCCCAGATCGTCGCCGATCGCATGCGGATGGCGGTGGAGAAGGCCGCTGTGATCGTGGGCAGCCACGCCATCCCCTGCACGATCAGCGTCGGCGGCACCACCACCATCGCCACCCGCCCCGCCGACGGCGAAGATCTGCTGGAGCAGGCCGATCGGGCGCTGTACCGCGCCAAGCGCACCGGCCGAAACCGCGTCTGCTGGCACAACCCCGACGAAGAGCCGCTCTAAGCCCGGCTCAGCCCACCAGGGCGGCGATGGCCGGCGCCCGCAGCATCACCTGGGCCCCCTCGGTGCCGCGGACCCGGCGGGCCAGCCCCGCGAGCACCAGCGGCGTGTCGAGCTGCTCGTCGGCGGCGACCGGCTCGCCATGCAGCAACAGGCTGAGTCGATCGGACAGCTCATCATGGGCGGCGACGATGTCGACGGCGCCGCGCATCTCGTCGGCCAGCGGCCCCAGGCTGGCCATCAGCTCTTCGCGCTTGACCGGCAGGCGCCCGAGAGCACGGCCCTGCTTGCCAAAGGACTCGACGAGGCCGGGGATGCCGCCGCTGAAGCGGGCCGCCAGCTCGGCCTGGCGCACCGGGATGGGCCCCGCCCGGCCGACGATCGCCGCCACGGCCTCTTCTTCGCCATAGTCGGTGAGCTCGATGCGCGGGGCGCCGCCCAGGGTGAGCCAGCGCTCCGAGGCCGTGCCCGAGAGCAGGATCGCGCAGCGGCGGGCCTCGGGGTGGCGGTCGAGGTACTCGGTCCAGACGGCGCCGATGTCTTCGACGATCTCCATCGGCAGGTGCTCGGCCTCATGGGCGAGCAGGGCCACCCGGTGCCGGCTGGTCTTGTGCGCCTCTTCGAGGAGCTGGTCGAGGGCCCAGCGAAAGCCCCGCCGATCGACCACCGTCGGCAGCGCGGAGGGGCGCCAGCCGCGGTGCCCCAACTGGCCGAAGATGTGCAGGGTGAAGAGCCAGGCCTCGGTGAGGCTGCGGCCCTTGATCGGCCGGAAGCTGACGGTGCGACAGCCGATCGCCGGCTCGCCGACGGCCAGATCGAGGGCGAGGTCTTCGAGGAACTGCGTGGTGGCGCCCCAACGCGGGGCCAGCACCACCACCGGCTCCATGCGCCGCAGCGTCGCGCGGACGCGGCGGGCGGTCTTGCCGCGCAGGGCGGTGTCCAAGCTTCGTTGCTCCACCAAGACTCCCGTCTCCGAGGGCGGCGTTGCCAGGGCCCGGATGGGTGCGATCGAGATCCGCCGGGCCACGCGAGACATTGCCTTCCTCCAGGCGCTCGACTCTAGGGCGGCGGTCGCACGCTGTCAATCATATGGTTAAGGTAATGGATGAAGGATCCGCGCCCCCTGTGACCAGCCCCCGGAGCAAGGCCGACGCCTTGCCCAACGCCAACAACCCACGCCTCCTGCTGCGCCTGATCGGGCTCGTAGCCGGCGGCGTGCGTCGGGCGCCGGCCCTGGCCGAGGTTTTGGAGGTCGAGCCCCGCACGGTGCTCTACTA
>JBEIQK010000845.1:0-2732 GCA_040376505.1 Alphaproteobacteria bacterium
CGGCATCTTGACGACCCCCCACGGCGAGGTCCCCACGCCGGCGTTCATGCCGGTCGGCACCTACGGCACCGTCAAGGGGCTGATCCCCGAAGAGCTGCGCGACTGCGGGGCCAGCATCGTGCTCTCGAACGCCCTGCACCTTTGGGTGCGGCCCGGCGACGAGCTCATCCGCGAGTTGGGGGGCCTACACCGCTTCATGAATTGGGATGGCCCCATCCTCACCGATTCGGGCGGCTACCAGATCTTCAGCCTCAAGGAGTTCTCCACGGTCAGCGAAGAAGGCGTCAAGTTCCGCGCTCCGGTCGATGGCCAGTACCGGATGCTCACGCCCGAGCGCTGCGTGCAGATCCAGGAGAACCTCGGCGTCGACCTCGCGATGGCCTTTGACGAGTGCATCGAGTGGCCGGCCGACCGCGCCCGGGTCCTGGCCAGCACCCAGCGCACCACCCGCTGGCTCAAGCGCTGCATCGCCGCGCGCACCCAGCCCGATCGCACCGCCCTGCTCGGCATCGTGCAGGGGGGCTTCTACGCCGACCTGCGCAAGGCCCACGCCGACGAGATCGTAGAGCTCGACCTCGACGCCTACGCCATCGGCGGCCTCTCGGTGGGCGAGCCCCAGGACCAGATGCTGGCGATGGTCGAGGAGACCACCCCCCACCTGCCCGCCACCAAGGTCCGCTACCTGATGGGCGTGGGCTACCCCGTTGACATCGCCGAAGCGGTGAGCAGGGGTATCGACCTGTTTGACTGCGTGATCCCCACCCGAAGCGGGCGCTTCGGGCAGGTCTTCACCCACGAGGGCCG
The DNA here is from genome assembly GCA_040376505.1 of Alphaproteobacteria bacterium. Classification (GTDB taxonomy): domain Bacteria; phylum Myxococcota_A; class UBA796; order UBA796; family UBA2385; genus JBEIQK01. The sequence goes on from JBEIQK010000845.1 coordinate 805, forward strand.
CCTCACCATCAAGCATGCTCGGTATCGAGAGGACTCGCGTCCCCTGGACCCCGAGTGCCCGTGTTACACCTGCCGGTCTTTCAGCCGGGCCTACCTCCGGCACCTTTTTCAAGCGAACGAGATCCTCGCCCCCCGCCTGCTCTCCCTGCACAACATCGCCTTCTACCAGCGCTTGATGGCCCGCCTCCGCGCCGCCATCGAGCAAGGCCCAGACGCCCTCACCGAGGTGCGCGCCCTGGCCTTGCGCTGGTCGGCGGCGATTCCAGAGTAGCCTCGGGCGGGGTTGGAGCCCCCCATGGAAACCACCACCGCACAGACCGCTCCCGCCGTTGGCGCGGGCGCCGAGGGCGCGCCTGCAGGCGGCGGCCTCAGCCAGCTGATGATGTTCCCCGTCCTGCTGGTCATCTTCTACTTCCTGCTCATCCGGCCCCAGCGCCAGGAGCAGAAAGCCCAAGAAGCGATGATCGCCGCCCTGCAGAAGGGCGACCGGGTGGTGACCATCAGCGGCCTGCATGGGGTCGTCGACGAGGTCCGGGCCACCGAGGTGGTCCTCGAAGCGGCCCCTGGGGTCAAGCTCACCATCGACAAGGTCGCCGTGAAGCGCCGCATCGTCGCGGAGGGTTGAGCTGATGCCTGGGAGCTGGTGGACCCGCCTGATCTTTACGGTGCTGAGCGCCCTTTGGGGCACCTGGATGGTCATCCCGATGTTCACCGGGGAGACCAGCGCCGAGCGCAACGAGCGCATCGCCGCCCAGTCCAACGACGGGGTGGCGGCGCCCACCGAGGAGGCGCCCTGGTATGAGGCCTGGCTGCCGACCTCGCGCATGGTGCTGGGCCTCGATCTCCAAGGCGGCATCGAGCTGACCCTGCAGGTCGACGTCGATGAGGCTGTGCTCAGCGTGGTGCAGCGCGACGTTCGCCCCTTGCTCGCCCAGGCCCAGAAAGACGGCGTGGCGGTGGAAGAGGTCGAGCGCGCCCGCGGCGAGGCCGCCCTGCACGTCCGCATGAAGGATGGCAGCGAGGTGGGTCCGCTGCTCGAGCTGATGAAGAAGGGCTACGGCAACTACACCTACGCCAACACCGTCGACAAGGGCGGCCTCACCTGGCATGTGTTCACCCTGAACGAAGACCAGGCCGAGTATGTGCGCCGCAACGCCGTCGAGCAGGCGCTCACCACCCTGCGAAACCGCATCGACGAGACCGGCGTGAAGGAGCCCTCGATCACCCAGAAGGGCATGGACCAGATCAATGTTCAGCTCCCGGGCATCGACAACATCGAGCAGGCCACGCAGGCGGTCGGCAAGGCCGCCGTGCTCGAGTTCATGCTGGTGAACGACGAGAAGCAGAAGGAGTCGGGGCTGGTTCGCCTGATGATGGAGATGCAGAGCACGGCGCCTCCCGAGGCCCTGGCCACCGACGAAGCGCTCAACAACTGGATGCACGACAACGGTCACCTCGCCAAGGGCGACCGGCTGATGTTCGAGTACGTCGAGGGCGCCGACCGCAAAAAGACGCGCAACTGGGACAGCGGGTTCTACATCGTCCACGACGAAGTGCTGCTCACCGGCGATGACGTCAACAGCGCGCGGGTGGAGTGGGACAGCTACGGCAAGCCCTACGTCTCCCTGGAGTTCAAGGCGCCGGGCGCCCGCATCTTCTGCGAGCTGACCGAGCAGAACACCAAGAAGGCCTTCGCCATTGTCCTCGACAAAGAGGTGCAGTCGGCCCCGGTCATCAACGAGGCCATCTGCGGCGGCCGCGCCCAGATCAGCATGGGCACCCAGGACGTCGCCCAGGCCCAGGCCGACGCCGCCCTGCTCTCGCTGGTGCTGAAGACGGGCGCCCTGCCCGCGCCGGTGACGGTGGGTGAGGTTCGGCAGGTGGGCTCCCAACTCGGCGAAGACGCCATCGCCGCCGGCATCAAGGCC
>JBEIQK010000997.1:0-2091 GCA_040376505.1 Alphaproteobacteria bacterium
ACGAGGCGCAGGGTGCGCGGCCCGCCGCCGGTGTCGCCGTCCTCCCAGATGGCGAGCTCCACCACGGTGCCGACGGGGCCGGTGGCCCTGGCGATGAAGTCCTGGGTGGTCATGCCGACGGTGGGCGCCTCGCCGACGCGGGCGAAGAGGTCGCCCACGGCGAGGCCGGCCTCCTGGGCGGGGCTGCCGGGGTGCACCCAGGCCACGAAGATGCCCTCGGGCGCCACCCCCAAGGCCGCGCCGATGCCGCCCATCCGCGCGGCCGGCAGCACCACCAGGACATCGGTGCGGCGGCCGTCCTCGATGACGATGGCCTCGTCTTCGGCGCGGGTGACCAGCAGGCCGTCGGCCCGTTGGATGGAGAGCGTGCAGGGCCCGACGGGAAGTGCGATCACCAGCGCGCCGGCGTCATCGGTGCGCCCTTGCAGCGCGCAGGCGTCGCCCTGCACCAAGGCCCCGGCGACCGGATCGCCGCGATCGGTGCGTACCTGCAAGGAGAGCGTGCCTGAGGGCATCTCCGGGGAGGGCGCCTCGTCCTTGGGCGCGGCCTCCACGGCCGGGACCTCCCCTCGCTCGGGCTCCTCCCCGCGAAGCACGAGCGGGGCGCGTTCGGCAGGGGGCTCGCGACGGGGGAGCGGCGGCGCCGGCGCGCGAGCCCGCAGCCCCACGGCCAGGAGGAGCAGCGCAAGGAGGAGGAGCAGACCCCAGCGGGCGCGGCGTGGAAGCATGAACCTCTCCTAGCGCGATCCCTACAGGCGGTGGTTGGGGCTCCACGGCATCGGACAGTCGCGGCACAGGGCCCGATCGGGCACCCCGGCGCTGGCGCAGCGGCGGCGGTCGGCCAGCACGGCGGGCTGCTCCCAAAGCGCGCTGAAGGAGCCGGCGGTGACCTCGCCCACCCGGTTGCCGAGTTGGGTGTCGGCCGGGCAGAGCGTGAGCTTGCCGTCCCAGGAGATCGTCGGCAGGTGGGCCGGGCCCTGGCAGCGGCGGGGCGCAGTCTCCTCGCCGGTGATCGCGACCACGCCGAGCTCTCCGGCGAGCCGAGCCAGATCGGCCCGGGCGGCGGCGTTGGCCAGGAAGTGGCCGTGGTCGGCCCGGCGCAGCCAGAGGAAGTCGCCGCCTGCCTCGGCGAAAGGCCCCGCCACCACAGGCAGATCGGGGATGCGCCGGCGCAGCATCGCCGCCGAGAGGCCCGGCCGGGCGCGGGCGGCCGGGATGAGACGGGTGGCCGGCCCGCGGTGCCGCTGGAGGAGGCCCAGCGCGCTGCCGTCGCCGCGATCGAGGTCGATCACCCAGGCCTGGGGGGCCGGCGAGGCGCAGAGGGCCGCCACGCCCTCGCTCAGCAGGTCGCCGGGGCTCTCGATGTGCAGGCGGTCGGCCACCTCGCCGGCCTCGATGCGGGCGAGCAGGTAGCGCAGGATCGGCTCGATCTCCGGGTGCAGCAGCGGATCGCCGCGCCAGGAGAGCGACAGGCAGCCCACCCGGCGGCGGGCGCGCTGGAGGTCTTCGATCACCCGCCGCACCACCTCAAAGCCCATGAAGCCGCGGCCAAAGTCGAGGTGGCGGTGGTCGCGCAGGCGGGCCCAGTTCTCGCGGCGGGGGCGCTCGGGCAGGCCGCGGGTCAGGGCCGCCCAGCGGGCCGGCGGGGTGGGGCAGCCCTCGTCATCGCAGTGGCAGACGTCGGAGAGCTCGATGCGCAGCACCTCATCGGGGCGGTGGTCGCTGCGGGGCGACCAGCGACGGAGGCGATCGAGGGCGGCGGTGGCGGCGAGGCGGCCGGCGTCGGCGACGAGGGCCCGGCCGGAGTCCGAGGAGGTGCGCAGGTAGCAGTGCTGCACGCAGGGGGTGGTGCAGCGCTTGACCACCGCGCGCCGGGCCTGAAGGCGCGGGCTCTGCCAGAGCTGCTGGAGGGTCTCCTCGCGCACATTGCCAAAGGTCCCGGCGAGGAAGTCGAGCTGGCCGTCGCACATGATCGCGGCGCCGTCGGCGTTGATGTACAGCTCCTTCCAGCCGGCCCAGCAGGGGGCCTCCAAGGGGCCGAGATCTTCGGCGTAGTAGCGGGGCACCAGGCTCAGCTCGCTGGGCGGGTTC
>JBEIQK010000843.1:0-2751 GCA_040376505.1 Alphaproteobacteria bacterium
CATGAAGCCCCCAAATGCGCCCAGCGCCCCAGGAGGCTCCCTCACCGGGCCATGCCCGCGAAGAGCGCCGCCTCCTGATCGCCGTCGCAATGCCGCGCCCAGAGCTCGCCATTGTCGTACACAGAGGCACGCGCAGCGTAGCTCGGGGTCTGGTCGAGGCGCGTGGCCACGGTGCCTCGCGCAGGATCGCGTCGCAACACAGTGATCTCGTCGCCGGCCAACTCGTTCACCACCAACGGACTGTGCGTGGCCATCAGGATCGGCGTCTTCTCCGACACGGCGCGGAGGATGGCCATCATCCCGCGGATGCGCGCCGGGTGTAGACCGAGTTCGGGCTGCTCGATCAGGTAAAGGAATGGATCGCCCAGGTAGGGCAAGGCGGCGAAGGCGAGGAAGGAGAGCAGACCTTCGCCAAAGGCCGCCTGGGAGACACGGTCGCCGCTGCGCAGCTCAAGCTCCAGGGTCTTCTGGTGGCCGTCGTTGGCGACGATGCGCAGCTTCTTGACCACGGGAAAGAGCTGACAGAGCTGCTCGACGATGGCGGCGTAGGTCGTGTCCTCGGCGCCGCGGAGGTGGTCGTAGACGGCCGGCAGCCCTTTGCCGCGGGCGGTGACAAAGCTCATCAGCTTTTCGGGCGGCAGCAGCGGCGAAGGCTTGCGCAGCTCATCGAGCGAGAAGCGAATCAGCACCATCTGGGGATCACAGTCCATGTCCGGAGGACCGCTGGCGAGCTCGAGATGCACCTTGCTGTGCGCCTTGAGGTAGGGGAGTTGGGTGCTGGTCAGTCCCTCGGCGTACCGCGGACTCCAGTGCTGCAAGGCCCGCTGAATGGTGCTCTTTCCGCTGTCAGGGGGCCCGATGAGGGCGTGAAAGCGCGACAGCTCCAGGGTGAGAGTTTGTATACATCCAAATTCCGAGATCTCCAGCCGGCCCAGCGCCTTCGCCATGTGACGCTCCTGCGTGGTTGCCCGTAACCGGTCGGGCTGGCTCCATGTGTGGCAGACGGCGACAGTGGCGGCTCAATCTGCAAGATAGTATAATCGTAACGCCATGTTATTCGATTATCATCCGTGCATGTCCCGGATGTTTCGGGAATCCTGGAGGCCTTGCGCCTGACCGCGTTGGGCGTGGACGGCGGTGCGCTTGTTCTCCACCCATTCGGTGTTTCGCGGTGGTAACATAGGCGTAACGTCGTATTTGTCGCGCTGTCTCGCGTGCTGGCTGTCTTCCATGGCTGCGTGGCCCTGCGCAGGCGCCCCTCCACCGCCATCGGTTACGCCGGCGGGTATGCCCCGCCGCTTCAACACCACCGGCCCCTGCGAAGCCTCCCGGCACTACATGCTCCCCGCGGAGCGCCGTCTGCCGGACCTGCTGCCCTACGTCGAAGCCGCGCTGTACTTCGTCCTCCACGCCCCGCGGCAGGTGGGCAAGACGACGGCCATGCTGGCCCTCGCCGAGCGCCTGCGCGGCCGCGGCTACGCCGCGCTGTGGGCTAGCCTGGAGACCAGCCAGGGCGTGGAGACCGTAGAGGCCGCCGAGCCCTTGTGGCTGCGGTCCATCGAACGGCGCGCGGGGGAGCTGCCCGCCGAGGATCAGCCGCCCGAGGCGGGGCCCTTCATCGCCGGGGAGCCCGGTCAGCGGCTCGGCGCCTACCTTCGCGAATGGGCGCGGCGCTGCGGGCGCCCCGTGGTGCTGCTCCTCGATGAGGCGGATGTCGTCGGTGGTTCGGCCCTGATCAGCCTGCTGCGTCAGCTCCGCGATGGCTTCGTCGGCCGGGGGCTGGGCGCCTTCCCGGTCTCCGTGGGGCTGATCGGCATGCGCGATTTGCGCGATTACCTTGCCACGGCCAGCGATGGGCGGGTCCTCAACCCGGGCTCCCCCTTCAACATCAAGCAGGACTCCATCACCCTGCGTAGCTTCACCGCCGCCGAAGTGGTGGAACTGCTCGATCAGCACCGACAGGACACCGGGCAGGCCTTCCTGCCGGCCGCGGCGGCGCTCATCTATGAACAGACCCGAGGGCAGCCCTTCCTGGTCAATGCGCTGGCGGCGCGCTGTGTTGCCTCCGGCGCCGGGCCGATTGGCGAGGCGGAGGTCTGGGCGGCGCGGGAGGGGCTGATCGCGGCGCGCACCACCCACCTGGACTCGCTCGCGGTGCGCCTGGAGGAGCCGCGGGTGGCCCGGGTGGTGGAGGCAGTGCTGATGGGCGATCGCAAGCTGACCCTGCGCTCCGACGACTTCGCCTACACGGTCGATCTCGGCCTGATCGAGGCGGGCCCGCCGGTGGAGGTCGCCAACCCCATCTACCGGGAGATCCTGGCCCGGCTGCTCACCGAAGACCGCCAGGCGATGATCCCGGCGCCCTGGTGGCCCTGGCGTCGGCCGGATGGAGGCCTGGACATGGGGGCGCTGGTGGCTGCCTTCCTGCCCTGGTGGTGCGAGAACGCAGCGATGGTGGCCGAGGAGGACGCCGGCCAGTACCCCGAGGCCATCTTCCTGCCGATCGAGACCACCGGCGACGGCGCGGTCAACGTCTACAGCCGCGTGCAGATGATGATGTTCAAGGCCCGCCAGGCGGCCCGCGCCGAGTACGAGCGCGCGCTCGCCGAGAACAACCTCGACGAGGCCACCTTCAAGGCGCGGGTCATCGGCAGCCGCCGCTGGCGCAACCCGCTGTGGACCCCCCGGCACAAGGTCGCGGCCACCGCCACGAACCTCGTCTACGCGGTCGCCGACCGCTAGGCGACGGGC
>JBEIQK010001036.1:0-1926 GCA_040376505.1 Alphaproteobacteria bacterium
GTTTTCGTCGGTCTTCTCGCGCTCATCCGGGGATGGCACGGCCTGTGCAATGGGCATGGGCAACGAGGTTGGAATGCGACTCACGTGCCTTGTCTTGTTTGTCTCTGCCTGCGGGCGCAACCCTTTGCCCTCCACGGCCAATGGCGGTGGGGCGATCGACACCGAAGCGGCTCCAGCCGCAGGCGGCGTCGAGGCGCTGGCCCGCCCGCCGCTTGTGACAGGCGGACAGTCGGACGCGGGCGCCGGGGCGGCCTGCGACACGCGCTGGTTCTTCGATCGGGATGGTGATGGTTGGGGCGATGACGCTGATTCCTTGGTGTCCTGCCTGGGTCCGATCGGCGCGGTGCGGCGCGGCGGCGACTGTGACGACGCCTCGGCGGCGATTCACCCCGCGGCCTCCGAGACCTGCGACGGCCGAGACCAGGACTGTGATGGGAGCGCAGACGAGGAGGTGCCCGGCGCGGCGGTGTGGTACCGCGACGGCGATGACGACGGCGCAGGCGACCCCGCCGCAGCGACGGCGAGCTGCCAACCCCTGCCCGGCCACAGCCGCTTTGGCGTGGACTGCGATGACACCGACGCCAGCGTCTACCCCGGGGCGCCGGAGGTCTACTACGATGGCGTGGACGCCGACTGTGACCCCAGCAATGAGTTCGACCAGGACGGCGATGGCGTCGACGCGGCGGTGCAGGGTGGCATAGACTGTGACGACCGTCGCGACTCGGTCTACCCGGGCGCGCCCGAGCTGTGCAACCACCGCGATGACAACTGCGACGGCGCAGTGGATGAAGACGGCGCTGTCGACGGCATCGCGGCCTTCGTCGATGACGATGGGGACGGCTTTGGCGGGGCCTCGGCGCGGGTCTGTACGCTGCAGTCTGGCTTCTCGGTGGTGTCGGGTGACTGCGACGACGCCGACCCTCGGATCACGCCCCTGGCCCAGGAGACCTGGTACGATGGCGTTGACCAGGACTGTGATGGGTGGAGCGACGACGACGCCGACGGCGACGGGCTCGACCTGTGGACCCAGGGCGGGCAAGACTGTGATGACGCCGACGCCGAGAGCGGCATGCTCACCTGGTTCCAGGATGTTGACCAGGACGGCTATGGCGCCACCGAGACCCTCACCGAGGTCTGCGTCTCCCCGGGTGCCGACTGGGGGCATGTGGAGGGAGACTGCGACGACGCCGAGGGAGCGGCGGCGCCCGACCTCGTCGAGGTCTGCGGCGACGGCATCGACAACGACTGCGACGGTGGTCCCACGGGCTGTGGGCTCTTTCAGACCCTGGACAGCGACGAGGCGCTGGGCGCGGCCCTGGGGAGCACCGCTTCGGATCTGTTTGGCACCACCGTGGACATCGTTGGCGACGTGAATGGAGATGGCATCGACGATCTGGCGGTGGGGGTGCCGGGCGAAGACAGCACCGCATCGCAGGTAGGCGGGGCGGTGATCCTCAGCGGCGACCTGAGCGACGGGGCCGTCACCCTGGGGACCTTCACGGGCAGCCTCGCCAGTGGTTTGCTGGGCCGGAGCCTCTCAGCCGCCGGCGATGTCGATGGCGACGGCTTTGATGACCTGCTGGTTGGGTCGCCGATCTATGATGGAGGCGGCACCGATGTGGGGGGCGCCTTCCTGCTGAGCGGGCCGCTTCAGGGCACGCTCTCGGCCTCGGGCAGCCTCGTCGGCGCGTTCGGGGGAGACTACCTGTCGAGTCTGCTGGACGGGGGCCTCGATCTCACCGACGATGGCCATCCCGATGTGGTGGTGGGGGCCTATGGCGCCGATGACACCTACGGCGGCGGCGGCGCCGTCTACCTCTTTGACGAGGCCTGGTTGGGGACGGCGAGCGCCTCGGCTGCGGCGGCGGTGGTGCGTCCGGCGGCCGCGGGCGGGGCCCTGGGCCTGGCGGGCGGTATGGTTGAGGA
>JBEIQK010000650.1:0-3855 GCA_040376505.1 Alphaproteobacteria bacterium
GGGCGAGCTGTCCCGCTACGGCATCCGCACCGGCGCCATCGCCCCGGGCTTCATCCGCACGCCGATCCTCGAGGGCATGCGCCCCGAGGTGCTCGAAGCGATGGTCAAGCCCATCCCCGTGGGCCGCGTGGGCGAGCCGGGCGAGATCTACCTGGGCCTCAAGTTCATCATCGAGTGCGACTTCTTCAACGGCAAGTGCCTCGACATCGACGGCGGCCAGATCCTCTGAGCGAGGCGGTGGGATAGGCGGGGGCGATGCTCCCGCCGATCAACCGGGGCCACTCCGACTTCGTCTCGCTGCGCAGGCGCGGCGAGCTCTATGTCGATCGCAGCGCGTTTATCGGCGCGGTGCTGGGCAACCCGAATCGGGTGCTGCTCTTTCCGCGGCCACGGCGCTTTGGGAAGACGCTGGCGATGAGCATGCTGCGGGCCTGGCTGGAGCGCGGGCCCGACAACGCGCCGCTCTTTGGCGATCTGGCCGTGTGGGCAGACCCGATCGCCCAGGCGCACCGCCAGCGCTACGCCGTCATCGCGCTCTCACTCAAAGACGCCAAGGCCGCCACCTGGACAGAGGCACGGCGCACCTTGACCTTGCTGGTGCAGCAGGAGTTGGTGCGCTGCCGGCCGGTCTGGAGCGACGCCCGGGTGGATCCGGCCCTGCGCGATCTGCTCCAGGCCGATCTGGCCCAGGCCGACCACCCCCTCGTGCTGCCGCGGCTCTGCGCGGCGCTGCGACAGGCCACCGGCGAAGGGGCTGTGCTGCTCATCGACGAGTACGACGCGCCGCTGATCAACGGGTGGGAGCAGGGCCACTATGGCGAGGCCCTGGCCTGGTACCGGTCCTTTTTTGGGGCGGCCTTCAAGGACAATCCGGATCTGGCCCTGGGTGTTTGTACCGGCGTGCTGCAGGTCGGCAAGGAGAGCACCTGGAGTGATCTGTCCAACGTGACCGTTGCAGGTCTGTTGGATGCGCAGCCCTTCGAGCCCTTCGGCTTCGGAGAGGCCGATGTGGCCGATCTCCTCGCGCGGGCGGGGCGTAGCGACGAGGCCGAGGCCGTGCGGGCCTGGTACAATGGCTACGCCATCGCGGGGCATACGGTCTACAATCCGTGGTCGGTGCTGCGGGCGCTGCAACACCCGGGTCGGCCCCTGTCGCCCTGGTGGGTCAACACCTCGCAGAATGTGCTGGTGCGCCGGCTGTTGTTGTCTCACCATGAGCTCGGCGCGGGGTTGGAGCGCCTGCTGCGCGGTGAGACGGTGGAGGTGGTGATTGAAGAGGCAATCCCCCTCGGCGACCTGCGCCCCCATCACGTCTGGAGCCTGCTGCTGGGCTCGGGCTACCTGACGGCGCGGTCGGTGCGCTGGGAAGACGGGCGCCGGCGGGCGCTGCTGGCGATCCCCAATGGTGAGGTGGCCAGCCTGTGGCGCGCGACCTTCCTCGACTGGCTGGACCCCGGAGAGCGAGAGGGCGCGCCCCTCATCGCGGCCCTGCTCGGCGGGGACGCGGAGGCCTTGGGGGCGGAGATCGAGGCCCTGCTCCGCCTCCATGCGAGCGCCCACGACCTCACGGCCACGCAGGATGAGGCCTTTTACCATGCCTTTTTGCTGGGTGTGCTGGTGCGCTTCTCGGCCACCCATGAGGTGCGCAGCAACCGGGAGACGGGACTCGGGCGCGCCGATCTGTTGATGATCCCGCGGCGGCCCGGCCTGCCGGGTGTGGTCATGGAGCTGAAGCGGCTGCCACGCCGCGGCGGAGACCTCCACCGACTGGCCGAGACGGCGCTTGAACAGATTCAGACGCGGGGCTATACCGACGCCCTCGTCGCGGCCGGCGCGGCGCCGGTTCAGGCCTTTGGGCTTTCCTTCGCGGGGCGGGAGCTGGCGGTGGTGGGCGAAACCGTCGCTCAGGGCCCCTTACGGCCCGAGATCGACTCGACGGTCAGTCGATAGAGCTGCCCCCGCCCCGTCGACAGGCCGCTCGACAGCACCCGGCTCAACACATGCCCAAAGCGCGCCTTCATCGCCGACATCGCCGCCGGGCTGCTCTCCGGCGCCGCGCGGCCGGTGAAGATCACGCTGGCCCAGTCGGCGGTCTCCCGGTCGTAGCGGTCCACCTCAAAGACACAGCGGGGGTCGGCCTCCAGCGCGCTCGCCTTGCGGCCGGGGCCGCTGTGAAACCAGATCGAGCCCTCGGCCCAGACGAAGCCCACCGGCACCACATAGACCCCTTCTGGCGTGGACAGGCCCAGTCGCCCATGGTGGACCTCGCCCAGCAGCTCGTCGATCTCCTCGGCCGAGAGCGCCTTCACGACGCATCCAGGAAGGGGTCGATGGCGGCGGCGAGGCCGGCCGGGTTGTCGTAGGGGAGCATGTGGCCGCCTTCGAGGGTGGCGGACTGAACCTGGCGGAAGTGGACAGACCGGGCGGCGATGCGCTCCGGCCCATACCAGCCGGCGCTCCCCCAGAGGAGGAGGGTGGGGGCCTCCACGGCGGCGATGACGGCGCAGAGCTGCTCTTCGCTGGGCGGGTAGGGGCCCTTGACGATGTGCAGGGGATCAAAGGCCCAGCGCCAGCCCTGCGCGGTCTGCACGGTGCCGTGCTCGGCCAGGATCTCGGCGTGGCGCGGATCGAGGCGGGGGTGGCGCTTGCGGAGGCGGGCGGCGGCGTCGGCGGGGGAGGCCACGGCCATCGGCGCGGGCGGGCTCCGCAGGCCGGTGAGGAAGGCCTGAAGGCGCGGGAGCTGCTGGCGCTCTGAGCCGTCGAGGGCGCCGAGCCCCTCGATGATGACGAGCCGGCGCACCCGCTCGGGGCAGGCCGCCGCGTAGAGCAGGGCGAGGGTGCCGCCCATCGAGTGGCCCACGAGGTGGACCGACTCGCCCAGATGGCTCACCACCGCGTCGACATCGGCCACCATGTCGGCGAGGTAGGGGTAGCAGCCAGGCGGGATGGGGTCTGACGCGCCGTGGCCCCGGTGGTCTATCGCCAGCCAGCGGCCCGGCCGGCCCTGGGCCAGGGCCCAGAAGGCGTGGGCCTGGTCGAGCCAGCCATGTAAACAGAGCACCGGCACGCCCGGCCCCTTCGACAGCTCGAAGAGGGCGAGGCCGAGCCCGCGGGCCGAGACGCGGATCATGCGCCCTGGATCGTGCGCTGGAGACCGCGCAGGCCGCGCTCGACGACCTCCAGGCTCGGGCCAAAGGAGAAGCGGGCGTAGCGGTCGAAGCGCCCGGGGCGGCCGGAGCGGCGGTGGGCCGGGTTGATGTCAAAGAAATTGCCGGGCACCACGATGGTGCCCTCGTCGAGCGCCCGACGAAAGAGCTCCATGGCGTTGTCGAGGCCACCGGGCAGGCGGGAGAGGTCGCCCCAGCAGTAAAAGCCGCCCTGGGGGGCGAGGTTCACGCGGATGCCCAGCGACTCCAGACCCTCGATCATCCGCTCGCGCTTCACGCGGAAGGAGCGCTGCAGGGCCCGGGCCTCGCGATCGGCCACCTCGCGCTGCAGCAGGCCCACGGCCGAGCGCTGGAGCGGGTGGGGGCAGCCACCGTCCAGGTACGAGCCTGCCGAGCCGACGGCCTCGATGATCGGCCGGGGGCCGACGATCCAGGAGACCCGCCAGCCCGGGTAGCGCCAGTTCTTGGTGAGACCGTCGACGATGAGGACGGGGTCGCGGTCGACGTCCTCGACGTGCGCGGCCGCCGACACGATCGACGTCGGGATGCCATCGGGCTGCGTCCAGATGTAGTGCGAGTAGAACTCGTCGACGAGCATCGCGCAGTCGAGCGCGCGACATGTGGCCACCCACGCGGCGAGCTCGCTGCCGGCGATGGTGCGGCCGGTGGGGTTGCACGGGTTCGACAA
>JBEIQK010000150.1:0-10645 GCA_040376505.1 Alphaproteobacteria bacterium
GCCAAGGGCGCCAAGTCCGGCGGCTGAGCCGTCGGGTGCCTGCGCTCCGCCTTCGCGCGCGAGGGCGGGGCGCATTGCGTTGGGGATCCTGCGCGGGATCAGCAAAGCGTTCGCGTTGGGGTGGGTGTCGGGGCGGCCAAGGCCCAGAGTGGCGGATTCGTGCGGACCGCGCGGTCGACGTCCGCCGGGGCGCGGGTTCGACGTTGGAAGGATGGCGAAATAGGGGAGACTCCCTGTTCAGAGAGGGATGGGCCCGACGTCGGCGCAGCCGGCGTTTTTTGGATGCGACGTCGCCGGGACGGCGCGCCGGGTGGGCCCAGCGTCCCAAGCTCCGATCGTCCGGCCGCTGCCCCGGTGGCGGCGCCGGCTTCTCGTGGAGAGTCCCATGACCCGCGCTCTGTCCGTGCTCCTGTGTAGCGCCCTCATCGCCTGTGGCGGCGGTGAGCCCGCTCCTGCCCCTGCTCCCCCCACCCCGGCTCCCGCTCCGGTGGCCGCCCCCACCCCTCCGGCCGCGCCGGTCAACACCGCCCCCGCCGCGGTGGATGGCGGCGCCATCTACAAGCAGTACTGCGAGGTCTGCCACGGCGCCGATGGCAAGGGCAACAACGGCATGGCTGCCAACTACGTCGACGACAAGACCCGCCTCGCCCAGCCCGATGAGGCCCTGCTGGCCAGCATCAAGAACGGCAAGACCGGCACGGTCGGCAGCATGCCCGCCTGGGGCGGCATCCTCAACGACGAGCAGCAGAAGGCCGTCCTCGGCTACGTCCGCACCACCTTTGGTGGCGGCGCGGCTCCCGCGGCGGGCGCGCCCCCGGCGGCTCCGGCGGCTGGCAAGTAGTCTCGGCGCTGCGGGTGGGTCAGGCCGGCCCACCCGCGGCTCTCGCCCACTGCAGCAGCGCTGAGGCCCGCATGTCCGGGGCGTCGACGGCGCGCAGCAGGTGGAGGGCGAGCTCGGCCTGCCGGGCGCCCAGCGCCTCGTCTCCGCAGAGCGCGTCGCGTTGGGCGAGCAGGGCGGGCACCTGCAGAAAAGACGGCAGCGCCCGCACCCGCGCGAAGGAGAGCGACAGCGCCTCTTCTTGGAGCAGGCAGCCCGGCGCGCAGATCGCGGCGATGCGGGCGTAGAGGGGCGGGGTGGCGGCGGCGCGTCCGCCCTCGGCGGCCTCATCGAGGGCGCTGATCGCCTCGGCGCAGCGCCGATCGGCCTCCGGGCGGTCCCCGGCGCCCAGGGCGGCCTGGGCGAGGCTGACCAGCAGCTCGGCTCGCTCCAGGGGGCCCGGCAGGGTCTCGGCCAGCTCGCCGGCGAGGCGCAGCGAGCCCTCCTCGATCAGAATGCGCACCACAAGCTGCTCGATCGGCAGCTCGGGCTCTTCGGGGGCGCGGATGGGGCAGCGGGGCGGCATCGCGGCGAGGGCGGCGCGCAAGGACTCCTCGGCGGCGGCCTCGTCGCCGACCTTGCTGGAGAGGAGGCCGGCCAGCAGCATGCTCTCCGGCTCTTCGAGGCGGGGCCCGGCGCTCTGGGAGAGGGCCCGGGCGGCCCGGCGGGCGCGATCGGGGTGTCCGGTGCGGAGCTCCAGCAGCCCGAGGAGGTAGCACCAGGCCGGCGGGACGATCGCGTGGGCCCGAAGGCGCTCGCGCAGGCGGTGGGCCCAGATCCGGGTGCGACGGGCCCAGGCGGCGAGCACCCGCCACGGAAAGGGCGAGTGGGGGTCGGGCGGCAGGGGGGTGCTGTCGCAGAGCTGAAGCAGGCGCTCCTCGGGCTCGCGGGCGAGGCCGGGCTCGTCGGCATAGTCGTCGAGCAGCTCGCTCAGCAGCTCGGCGGCCAGCACGCCAGCGCCGGCTTCGTCGACCAGGGCCAGGGAGGCGCCAAGCAGCGTGATCAGCGCCTCGGACTGGCCGGCGTTGCGCATCGCGGCGCGCAGCTCGGCGTGCAGGCTGGCCCGGGCCCGCAGGGGCAGCGCGCGGGCGTCGGTGAGCAGGCCGAGGGCCTCTTCGGGGCCGAAGTGGTGCAGGGTGCCCTGCAGCAGCGCGCTCCAGAGGGGAAGGGCCTCGGGGGCTTCCGGGACGGCCGGCAGGGTGGCGCGGGCCCAGCCCCAGACCGCCCGGTCGGGGCCGGTGAAGCGGGCCAGCGCGATCCAGGCCTGGGCCTTGGCGACCTTCTGATCAGCCAGGGCGGGCAATTGGGTGCGGGCCAGGGCCTCGTCGCCCAACTCCAGGGAGAGGGCGACGCAGCGGGCGCGCAGCTCGGCCTTGCTGATGAAGTCGAGGCAGGGGCGCCAGCGGCCGGGGGCGTCGAGCTCGACCAGGGCGGCCCGGATCTCGCGCAGGGCCTCGTCGGCGGGCTCCGTGGGCAGCTTCTCGACGAGGCGAACCCGCAGCGCGGCCCGCAGGGGCCCCTGGGGCAGCACGCTCAGCACTTCGTGAACAAAAGGGAGCGCCCCAGCCGAGAGGGCCAGGGCGCCGATCTCTTCGAGGAGGCCCTCCCGGCTCGACGCCTCTTCGACCTCCACGGCGCAGGCCAGAAGCTCAGAGAGGGTGGGGGCGGGCAGGGCGTTCACGAGGGGCGGCTCCGGCGATCCGGCACCGTCTATCCCGGGCCGCCCCCTGCAACGATGGGGCTCAGGCGCCCACCACGTTGCGGGTGGCGCCGGTGCTGATGTTGCCGGCGTTGTCGATGGCGCAGACCCGGTAGCGGTAGGTGGTGCCCACCGTCATTCCGCTGTGGGTGATCGTCGTGCCGGTGCTGGTGCCGAGCAGGGTGCCGGTGGCGCAGGTGCTGGGCGCCGAGGCGCCGGTGCTGTAGACCACCTTGTAGCTGGCGATGCCGCTGCCCGGGTCGGCGAAGCCGCTCCAGGACAGGGTGCCCACGCCGCCGCTGGCGCTGCCGGTGACGGTGCCGTTGGTGGGCACGGTGGCGTCGACGATGACGGTGTCGGTGGTGGCGGCGCTGATGTTGCCGGCGGCGTCCTTGAAGCTGACGTAGACGGTCTTGGTCCCGGCGCCGGTGGTGAGGGTCCAGCTCTTGGTGGTGGCGTAGGCCAGCCAGGTGGTGCAGGTGGTGGTGTTGCTCACGCACATGTGCGTGGTGCCGATCTCATCGGTGGACGACAGGGTGAGGGTGACGCCGGTGGTCTTGGTGGCGATGGCGCCGGCGGCGATCGAGACGGTGTTGGGCCCCGGTGCGGTGGAGTCGACGGTGGTGATCGAGGTGGTGACGCCACTGTTCATGTTGCCGACCGTGTCGACGGCGCAGACCCGAAAGCTGTAGGTCTGCTGGGCCGACAAGCCGCTCACGACGGTGCTGTTGTCGGTGCCGCTGTAGGCCTCGGTGCCGCTGTCGCAGGTGGCCGGCGCGGTGGAGCCCTGGGCGTAGACGGCCACATAGCCGCCGATCCCCGAGGCGCTGTCGTTGAAGCCCGACCAGGACAGGGTCGCCGCGTTGTCGCCCGCCGCCGAGACGGAGGCCGCGCCGCCGCTGGGCGCCACCCGGTCGAGGAGGATGGAGGCCGCCGCCGCGCTGGCGCTGGTGTTGCCGTAGATGTCGCGGAACCAGGCGTAGACGGTCTTCATGCCGTCGGCGCCCGACAGGGTGATGGTGGCCGGCACGCTCCAGTCAACCCAGGCGTTGCAGGCGCCGCCCGAGGTGGACAGACAGTAGGCGCCGAGCTCGCTCTGGTCGGTGGCCTCCAGGCTGACGGAGACGACGGTGTCGCCGGTGGCGGTGGCCCCGCCGTTGAGCCCGATCTGGCCGTCGGTGGGGCCGTCGAACTCCGGTGCGGGGATCAGGGTCTGGGTGAGGCCAGCGCTGGTGTTGCCGGCATGGTCGACCGCGCAGATGCGGAAGCCCACGGTGGTGCCGTTGGTGAGGCCCACCACGGTGGTGCTGGCGCCGCTGCCGCTGTAGGCGACGGTGCCGCTCTCGCAGTCGGCCGGCGCGCTGCCCTCATCAGAGACGACGACGTAGTGATCGATGCCGGTCACCGTGTCGACGAAGCCGCCCCAGGCCAGCCCGGCGCTGGCGTTGCCCGCGGTGGCCAGGAAGGAGCCGTCGGTGGGGGCGCTGGCGTCGTAGGTGATGCTGTCGGAGACGGGGCTCGAGGTCTCGTTGCCCAGGCCGTCGCGGAACCAGACATAGACCGTCTCGCTGCCTTCCACCCCAGAGAGCGTGTAGGTGAGGCTCTCGTCGTAGCTCTCCCAGGCGCTGCAGGCGCTGGCGCTCTCGGAGACACAGACCCCTTCCACGCCGCTCGGATCGGTGGCCGAGAGGGAGAGGGTGACCAGATCAACGGCGGTGGCGCTGTCTCCCGCGTTGATCACCACGCTGCCCCCGCTGGGCGGCGACTCGTCGATGAGCGACAGCGTTGCGGTGGCGCCGAGGGTCTCATTGCCCGCGGCGTCCCAGGCGCAGAGCCGCAGCCCGTAGGCGGTGTTGGAGGTGAGGCCCTCCAGGGTGGTGGACAGACCGGCGCCTTCGTAGGCGGTGACGCCATCTTCGCAGTCGGCGGGCGCCAGACCGTCGTTTCGGTAGACCAGGCGGTAGGTGGCGATGCCGGAGAGGGTGTCGTCGAAGTCCCACCACTCGATCTCGGCGTCGGTGGCGCTGGTGGCGGTGGCCATCATCTCGCCGGCCATCGGCACCTCGGTGTCGACGATGACGCTGTCGCTGGCCACGGCGCTGAGGTTGCCCACCTCGTCGCGGAACCAGGCGTAGAGCACATAGTCGCCGTCGCCCTCGGTCACCGTGTAGGTGGAGCTGGTGGCGAAGGCGGTCCAGTCCGCGCAGCTCCCGGCGCTCTCGCTCAGGCACATGTCGGTGACCGTGCCATTGTCTTCGGCCGACAGCGCCAGATCGAGGGTGGCGCTGTGGGTGTAGGCGTCTCCGCCGGCGATCTCGAGGCTGGGACTGGTGGGCGCGCTGCCATCGGCGGCGGTGGTGATGGTGCCGGTCACGCCGGCGGAGAGGTTGCCGGCGGTGTCCCGCGCACAGACCCGGAAGGCGTAGGTGGACGAAGGCAGCAGGCCGGTGACGAGGGCCGAGCTCTCGCTGCCGCTGTAGCCGCTGGTGCCCGTCGCACAGGAGGAGGGCGCTGTGCTGCTGCGGGCGTAGACCGCCTTGTAGCTGGCGACCCCGCTGTGGGCGTCGGCGAAGCCATTCCAGGAGAGGTTGGCCGCGGCCCCGCCGCTGGCCTCGGCGTTTATCGCTCCGTCGGTGGGCTTGGTCTGGTCGAGCTCGATGCTGTCGCTCACCGGGCTCTCGGTGGCGTTTCCGTATACATCCTTGAACCAGGCGTTGACGGTGCGGGTGCCCGTGCCCTTGGCCACGGTCAGGCTCTTGGTGGCGCCGTAGAGCGACCAGGCGGTGCAGGTGCTGGTGGTGGACAGACAGACCCAGCCCACGCCGCTGGGGTCGCTGGCCGAGAGGCTGACGGTGAGGCGCTCGCTGCCGGCGTAGGCTGCACCCGCGTTGAGCGAGATGGAGCCGGTGGGCGGCGTGAACTCCGGGGCCGGCCGCACCGTGGTGGTGGCCCCCTTCGAGAGGTTGCCCGCGAGGTCGATGGCGCAGACGCGCAGGGCGTAGGTGGTGCCATTGGTCAACCCGCTCAGCGTGGCGCTGGTGTCGCTCCCGGCGTAGCCGACGGTGCCGGTGGCGCAGGTCGAGGGGGCGCGGGTGCCGCGGGCATAGACCACCTTGTAGCTGGCCACCCCGGAGAGGGAGTCGTCGTAGCCCTGCCAGGTGAGGGCCGCGCTGGCGTCGCCGCCGGTCGCGCTCGCCGTGCCGTCGCTGGGGCGGGTGGTGTCGAGGTTGATCTCGTCGGTGACGGCGGTGGTGGTTGCGTTTCCGTAGGCGTCGCGAAACCAGACGCTGACCGTGCGCGGGCCCATGCCGCTGCTCAGCGTCCAGCTCCGGGTGCCCGTGTAGGGCAGCCAGGAGGTGCAGGTGTCTCCATTGCTGACACAGACCTTGGTGACCGAAGACGGATCGGTCGCCGCCAGGGCGAGGGTGACCCGGGCGCGGTTGGTCCAGGTGGCGCCGCTGTTGATCACGACGCTTCCGCCGGTGGGAGCGTCGTACTCGGGGGCCGGGCGGGCGGTGGTGGTGGCGCCGGCCGACACATTACCCGCCAGGTCGGTGGCGCAGGCCCGGTAGCCATAGGTCAGGCCGTCGGTGAGGCCGGTGTCAGTGGCGGTGGTGGCCGGGCCCTCGTAGACGACCGTGCCCGTGGCGCAGCTCGCCGGGGCGGCCCGCAGCGCGCGGACGATCTTGTAGCCGGTGATGCCGCTCTCGGCGTCGGTGGCGTCGGCGATCTCCAGGGCCACGGTGCCGCTGCTTGGGGTGGCGACGAGGCTGCCGTCGATCGGGTCGGCCAGATCGACCGTGATCGTGTCGCTCACCTGGGCCGAGACATTGCCGGCGGCGTCCTTGAACTTGACGTAGACGGTCTTGAGCCCGCTGCCGGCCGGGGCCGAGTAGGCGCGGCTGGCCGTAAACGTGCTCCAGCTCGTGCAGGTGGTGGTGGACGACACGCAGACCGCGGTCACGGCCGTGTCATCGGTGGCCGACAGGCTCAGCGTCAGGCTGAGGCTGTCGCTCCAGTCCTCTCCGCTGTTGAGGGTGACCGCCGGATCGGTGGGCGCGCTCACATCCGCCGACATGGCCTTGGGGCCGGCTGCGTCGCTGGGCGAGAGACCCGCCGGTGACCCGCCGCTCGGCTCGGCGGCGCGCTGATCCTCGACCGCCGAGGCCTCGCCCGTATCGGCGGCGCCGGTGTCCCGACCCGCCTCTTGACAACCAAAGAGCAGGCCAAGCGGCGCTGCCGTGGCGAGCAGGGCCAACGCGCGGACGGGCCGAGAACAAGGGATGGAAGCGGTCATTCGTCGCCTCGAAAGGGTGAGCCTTCCGGGAGACGGCCCGCCCCGTCCGATGCGATAGGGGCGGGGCCTGACTTTTTTCGGCCTAGATCGCCTTGAGCGACTTGGTGGCCCCCGTGGAGACGTTGCCCGCGCCGTCGTAGGCGCAGACCCGGTAGTAGTAGGTCTTGGTCTTTACCACGCCGGTGTGCGTGGTGCTGGTGCCGGTGCCCGTGTAGAGCGCGGTGCCAGCGGTGCAGGCGGTTGGGAAGGCCGTGGTGCTGTAGACCACCTTGTAGCTGGCGATCCCCGAGAGCGCGTCGGTGAAGCCGGTCCAGGAGAGGCTGTTGGTGCCGCTGGTGGCGGTCGCGCTGAGGGTTCCGTTCACGGGCTTCACCGTGTCGACGATGATCGTGTCGGAGGACTGGCTGCTCACGTTGAGCTTGGCGTCGCGGAACTTCACATAGGCCGTCTTCGTGCCGGTGCCTGAACCCAGCGGCAGGCTGCGGGTCGCCGCGTAGGTCACCCAGGTGGTGCAGGTGGTGGTGGCGCTCACGCACATCTGGGTGACGCCCGCGTCATCGCTGGCCGAGACGGTGACGGTCACGGTGGCGCTCTTGGTGGCCGCGGCGCCGGCGTTGATGCTGATCTGGCCGTTGTAGGGCGCCTCGGTGTCGGTGGTGGTGACCGAGGTGGTGATGCCTGCCGAGAAGTTGCCCGCCGCGTCCACCCCGCAGATGCGGATGTAATTGGTGCGCCCGCCGATGAGGCCGGTGATCGACAGGGTGCTGCTGACGCCGTCGTAGACCTTGGTGCCGCTGCCGCAGGCCGACGGCGCGCTCAGGATCGAGGCGTAGGCGACGTAGCCGGAGAGGCCGGTGGCGGCGTCGCCAAAGCCCGTCACCACCGCGGTGGCGGTGTGGTCGCCGGTGACGGTGATGCTGGACAGGGTGCCGTCGGTGGGCAGGGCCGTGTCGAGGGAGATGGTGGCCGAGACCGGGCTGGTGGTCTCGTTGTTCCAGTAGTCGCGGAACCAGGCGTAAACGGTGTGCTCGCCCTCGCTCGACGAGAGGGTGAAGCTGTTGGTGGTGCTCCAGGTCTGCCAGGCGCTGCAGGCGCTGCTGCTCTCGCTGAAACAGACATCCTTGAGGCCGCTGGCGTCGTCGGCGGTGGCGGCGATGGTGACGTCGACCGCGTTGGTGGCCGTGTCGCCGCCGTTGATCACGATGGCCCCGGCGGTGGGGGCGTCGAACTCGGGGCCGGGGCGACTGATCACCGTGTCGCCGGCCGACACATTCCCGGCGTAGTCCACGGCGCAGACCCGGAAGGTGTAGCTGATGCCGTCGGTGAGGCCGGTGACGGTGGGGTTGCTGGAGTCGCCGTCGTAGCCCAGGATGCCGTCGTCGCAGTCGACGGGGGTGGTGAAGCCCTCGTTGTAGACCACCTGGTAGCCCGCGATCCCCGACAGGGCGTCGGCGTAGCCGCTCATGTTGAGCGTGATCTCGGTGGAGGCCGGGCTGGCGGTGGCCACGCCGTCGGTGGGCAGGGTCACATCGTAGATGATGTCGTCGGAGACCGGGCTGGTGGTGGTGTTGCCCTCGGGGTCGCGGGCCCAGACATAGAGGGTCTGGGTGCCTTCGGTCGCGGCGAGGGTGGCCGGCACGGTGGCCCCCTGGCTCACCCAGGTGGAGCAGGCGATGCTGCTGGTAGAGATACAGACCTCGGCGATCGCGGTGGCGTCGTCGCCGTCGATGGTGAGGGCCACGGCGGTGCTGTTGGTGGCCACCGCGTCTTCGTCGATCACCACCGACAGCTCGGTGGGGGCGGTGGTGTCGGCCAGGGTGTACTCGGCGGTGGCGCCGGTCGACTCATTTCCGGCGACGTCGTAGGCGCAGACGCGGATGCCGTGGGCGTCGTTGGTGGTGAGGTCGTCGATCTGCACGCTGGTGTCGCCGCCGCTGTAGGCCACGGTGCCGTCGTTGCAGTCGGTGGGGATCTCGCCGTCGGCCCGGTAGAGCACGCGGTAGCTGTCGAGCCCGGAGAGGGCGTCGGCGAAGCCAGTCCAGGAGAGGCTGATCGTGTTGTCGTCGGACTGACCCACCGTGAGGGTGCCGTTGGTGGGCGGGGTCAGATCGAGCTGGATGCTGTCGGAGATCGGCGTGCTGCTCTCGCTGCCATAGAGGTCGGAGAACCAGGCGTAGACAAAACGGTCGCCCTCGGTGCTGTCGAAGGTCCAGGTGCTGGCCGTGTCGCAGGCCATCCAGTCGGTGCAAGCGGTCTCGTCTTCGGAGAAGCACATCTCGGCCACGCCCGAGGCGTCGGTGGCGCTGAGCGACAGCGCCACGTCCATGCTGTTCGTCCACTCGGCGTCGTCGTCGATGGAGATCGAGGTCTCTTCCGGCGCGTCGTACTCAGGGGCCACGCGGATGCCCGTCACCACGGCGCCGGTGGAGACGAGGCCCACGGCGTCGACGGCGCAGACGCGGAAGCTGTAGGTGAGGCCATTGTCGAGGCCGCTCACCGTGGTGCTGGTCGCGCTGCCGGCGTAGACCTCTTCGCCGCTGCTGCAGTCGGCCGGCGCGCTGCTGCCGGTCTCCACCACCACGAGGTAGCTGGCCACGCTGGTGCGGACGTCGGAGAAGCCCGACCAGGACAGGCTCACCGCCCCGTCGGAGCCGACGCCGGTGGCGCTGCCATTGGTGGGTGCCGACAGATCGAGGATGATGTCATCCTTCGACGAGGCCGACTCGTTGCCCGCCTCGTCGCGGAACCAGGCGTAGACGGTGTTTCGGCCGTCCACCGCGTCGAGCTCCCAGCTGAGCGTGGCGGCCATCGCCTGCCAGTCTGTGCAGGTTCCCAGGGAGTTGGAGACACAGACCTCGCTCACCCCTACGCTGTCGCTGGCCGACAGGGCGAGGCTCACCGTCGTCTCGCCGGTGTAGACGGCGCCGCTGTTGATGGAGACGAGGCCGCCGTAGGGGCTCTCCAGGTCGAGGAGGTCGATGTGCGCGGTGGCGCCGGCCGAGCTGTTGCCGGCGCTGTCTTCGGCGCAGACCCGAAGGTCATAGCTGCCCAGCAGCTCGAGGCCGGTCAGGCTCACGCTCCCGGCGCTGCCGACGTAAGCCGAGGTCCCGTCTTCGCAGTCGACCGGCTCGCTGCCATCGTCGCGGTACACCAGCACATAGCCGCTCAGGTCGGTGGTGGCGTCGGTGAAGCCCGACCAACTCGCGGTGAGCGCGGTGTCGGAGTCCTGGCTGAGCGAGAGCTCGCCGTCTTCGGGCACGGTGGTGTCGAGGTCGATGTCGGCGCTGACGGCGGCGCTGCGGTTGCCGAGCGTGTCTTTGAACCACACGTTGACCGTATAGGCCCCGTCTTCGCTCGGCAGCGTGTAGGTGGCCGCCGTGTCGTAGTTCACCCAGTCTGTGCAGGGGGTGCTGGCATCATGGCTGATGCACATCTCCTCCACCCCCGAGCTGTCCTCGGCCGAGAGCGCGAGGCTGAGCACCGGATCGGTGGTGACGCTGTCGCCGCCGTTGATCTCGACGCTGCCGCCGCTGGGAGCGGTGGCCTCGGCCTGGGTGGTGGCGCTGGTGGTGACGCCGGTGGAGACATTGCCCACCGCGTCGATGCCGCAGACCCGGAAGCTGTACTTTTTGGCCGGCAGCAGGTTGGAGACCCGCCTGGCTGCTGGCGCGGTCGCGCACCGGCCTTCCCAGCAATGTGCGGGCCAGCCTGGAGGAGTGGGGCCTCGCCGCGGCGCGGGTGACCCTGCTCTCGGGGGTGACGGTGATCGAGC
>JBEIQK010000137.1:0-11270 GCA_040376505.1 Alphaproteobacteria bacterium
ACGGTGCCCACTGGCGGCACCTGATCGAGATTGGGGATCTCGCTGACGACCACGCCCGTGCCGAGGTTGCCGGCTTCGTCCAGGGCGCAAATGCGGAAGGTATAGGGGGTGCCGTCGGTGAGTCCGTTTAGGGTGAGCGCAGTGTCGGTGGTGCCGGCGGTGGCGACCTCGCCGAAGCGACAGGAGACCGGCGCGGTGGTGGAGGCCGCGTAGGTCACGACATAGGTGTTCTGCAGGGCGAGCCCCGACATGCGGTCGGAGAAGCCGGTCCAGCGCAGGCTCACCGAGCCGGTGGTGGCCTCAATCGTCACCGTTCCATTGAGCGGCCGGGCGGTGTCGAGGCCGATGCGGTCGATGCGGGTGGAGATCACGGTGGGGGCAGCGCTGTTGCGAAAGCGGGTGTAGACGGTCTTCTGTCCCACGCCGGGGGTGAGGGTGTGGGCGAGGGGGGCGCCGGTGGCGGCGACCCAGCCGGTGGCGGTCGCAGTGCAGGCGGTGGGGCTGTTGGTGACACAGAGCTGGTCGGCGCCGTCCGGGGCGCTGTAGTACAGGGTGACGGCGCGGAGGTGCGTCCAGGCCTTGCCGCCGTTGATGACTGCGTAGGCGTCGTCAACATTGTCCAGGTAGTCGGGGATGTCGTCAAAGTCCGCGTCGGCGCGGCCTTCCAGCAGCCGGCCGTCGCCATCGTCGTCGTCCACACAGTCGTCGGCGGTGGCCCCGGAGAGCCCGGCCGCCGCGAGGGTGGCGTTGTCGGCGGCCTCCTGGCCGGCGGAGACGCCGTCGCCGTCTTCATCGTCGTCGAGGTCGTCGCCGACGGCGTCGCAGTCGCTGTCGACGCCATCGCCGCAGAGATCGCTGGCGCCAGGGTAGGCGCTGGGGTCGCTGTCGAGGCAGTCGGTGTCGTCGGCGACCCAGCCGGGGCTGAGGCTGCAGGTGAAGGCGCCGCCGGCCGGATCGCCGAAGCCGTCGCCGTCGCTGTCGGGGAAGGCGGTGAGGCCCAGGGTGATGAGCGGGTCGCTGTCGTCGCAGTCATCCCCATTGTCGGCGAAGGCGGGATCGCTCGGGCAGGCGAGCGTAGACAGTGCGTCGCCAAAGCCGTCGCCGTCGCTGTCGGGGTAGCGGCTGGTGGGCGCGCCGGCGGTAGGGTCGGTGTCGTCGCAGTCGTCGGCGTTGTCGACATGGCTGAGGGAGGTGGGGCAGGCGAGCTCGGAGGTGGGCCCGCCGAGCCCGTCGCCGTCGCTGTCGAGGTTGCGCGCGGTGGGCGGGCCAACCGCCGGGTCGGCGTCGTCGCAGTCCTCGCTGTTGTCGGCGTAGCCCGGCGCGTCTGGACAGACCGTGGCGCCCAGGGTGCTGCCCCAGCCGTCGGCGTCGGCGTCGAGGGAGCGGGAGATGGCGGCGCCGGCGCTGGGGTCGGCGTCGTCGCAGTCCTCGCTGTTATCGGCATAGCCGGCGGTGCCAGGACAGACCGTGTCGGTGAGCGCGCTGCCAAGGCCGTCGCCGTCGGCGTCGACGTTGCGGAGGCCGGCCGCCCCCACCGCGGGGTCGCTGTCGTCGCAGTCGTCGGCGTTGTCGACGAAGGCGGGGTCGTCGGCGCAGGCGAGGCTGGCGGCGGCGTCTCCCCGTCCGTCGCCGTCGAGGTCGGGGTAGCGCGGGGCGGCGGCGCCCACGGCGGGGTCGGCGTCGTTGCAGTCATCGGCGTTGTCGGCGAAGCCGGCTGCGTCGGGGCAGGCGGCGGCGGTGGGGGTGGCGCCGAGGCCGTCGCCATCGACGTCGAGGTTGCGGGGGCTGGCGGCGCCGACGGCGGGGTCGGTGTCGTCGCAGTCGGTGTCCCCGTCGGCGTAGCCGGCGAGGCCGGGGCAGACGGTGGCGGCGCTGGGGCCGCCGAGCCCGTCGCTGTCTTCGTCGAGGTTGCGGAGGCTGGCGGCGCCGACGGCGGGGTTCGTGTCGTCGCAGTCGTCGGCGTTGTCGGCGAAGCCGGTGGCGGCGGGGCAGGCGATGGCGATGGGGGTGGCGCCGAGGCCGTCGCCATCGGCGTCGAGGTTGCGGCTGCTGCCTGCGCCGATGTCGGCGTGGGTGTCGTCACAGTCGCTGGCGTCGTCGACGTAG
The DNA here is from genome assembly GCA_040376505.1 of Alphaproteobacteria bacterium. Taxonomy (GTDB): domain Bacteria; phylum Myxococcota_A; class UBA796; order UBA796; family UBA2385; genus JBEIQK01. Next base: position 2,107 of record JBEIQK010000137.1, read on the forward strand.
CCGGCGACGGATGGACAGACGGTGGTGGCGCTGCTGGCGTCGCCGAGTCCGTCGGCGTCGGCGTCGGCCTGGCGCAGGGTGGGGGCGCCGATGGCGGGGTCTGTGTCGTCGCAGTCGGTGTTGCCGGCGGCGTAGCCTGGCACGGTGACACAGACGTTGACCGGAGCGCCGGCGCCAAGGCCGTCGGCGTCGCCGTCGGCGTAGCGGTCTTGGGGCGCGCCGATGGCTGGGTTGGTGTCGTCGCAGTCGTTGGCCGTGTCGGCGTAGCCCGGCGCGCTCGGGCAGGCGTTGGCGCTGGCGGCGCTGCCTTCGCCGTCGGCGTCGGCGTCGACGAAGCGCGGGCCGGGCAGACCCAACGCCGGGTCGCTGTCATCGCAGTCCAGGGAGGCCAGGACGCCGTCCGCGTCGCGATCGAGGGGGGAGCCGCGGTAGACCTGGGCCTGTCCCTGGTTGGAGCTGGTGGCCGGCGCGGCGATGAGCAGGTCGAGGCCGTCGTCGCCGTCGAGATCGCCGACGCCGGCGAGGGCGGCGCCGAAGTCGCTGTTGGTGCCTGGTCCACTGAAGAGCAGGTCGACCGTGCTGTCGAGCGCGGGCCCGCCGTGGAAGAGGCGGGCCTCGCCGGTGCGGCTGCTCAGGTTCTTGACGCCCACGAGGAGATCGGCTTCGCTGTCTCCGTTTACGTCACCGGTGCCGGCGAGGGCGCTGCCAAAGCCGGCCGAGAGCGAGACGCCGGTGAGGGTGAGGTCGACGATGGTATCGACGGTGGGGCCACCCTCGTAGAGGCTGACCGTGCCATAGCCCGAGCTGTCGCCCGGCGCGCCGACCGCGAAGTCGGAGGCGCCGTCTCCGTTCAGGTCGCCGACGCCGGCCACGGCCGTGCCGAAATAGGCCGCGGCGCTGGGGCCGGTCAGGACGAAGTCTGCGGTGGCGTTGGGGGCGGCGCCGCCGAGGTAGACATAGGCAGTCCCCCGGTTGGTGGTTTCAATCGGCGCGCCCACCAGCAGGTCGCCGAAGCCGTCGGCGTTGATGTCGCCCAAGCCGGCGAGGGCGAAGCCGAAGCGGCTGCTGGTGCTGGCGCCGGTGAGGGTGAGGTCGGCGACATTGTCCATGGTGGCGCCGCCGTAGTACAGGCGCACGCCGCCGCGCTGGGAGGTCTCGTAGGGGGCGCCGGCGGCGAGGTCGTCGAGGCCATCGCCATTGAGGTCGGGGATCATCGCCAGGGCGGTACCCAACTGTCCATTGGGTGTGGCGCTGGTCATGGTCAGGTCGACGGTGCTGTTGGGCGTGGCGCCGCCGAAGTAGACATAGACCCCGCCGCGCTTGGAGGAGAGCTCGGGTGCGCCGACCGCGAGGTCGTCGTAGCCGTCTCCGTTCAGGTCGCTGCCGCCCGTCACGGCGGCGCCAAAGCGCGAGCCGGCCGGTCCGCTCAAGGTGAGGTCGACGGCGGTGTTGAGGGTGGCAGCGCCGAGGTGAAGGGCGGCGCTGCCGGGGCTGGTGCCGGGCTGGCCGACGATCAGGTCGGCGTAGCCGTCGTTGTTGACGTCTCCGGCGGCCGAGACCGACAGGCCGAGCTCGCTGCTGGCGCTGCCGGTGATCGTGAGGTCGGCGACATTGTCCAGCACGGGGTCGACGTCGATGGGCCAGACGGCGTCGGTGTCGTCGATGAGGATGTGGATCTCGTCCTCGGTGACCGTGAAGCGCGCAAGCAGGGGCCGCCCGGCGGCGTCGGCGGCGGCGAGTTGGTGGTAGCGGTGCGCCTGCCCGCGGGAGTCGAGGAGGTAGACCACGCGCCCGTCGGTGCGCAGCGCGGCGCCCTCCACCTCCAGGACGAGGCGAAGGGGGCCGTCGCCTGGCGGGGGCTCCTCCAGGGTCCAGCGCTGGGCGGGGCCGGCGGCGGTGTTCTCCAGCCACTCGGTGAGGCCTCCCTCCTGCAGGGTCACCAGGGTCTCGGCGCAGGCTGGCTGGGCGGGCGCGCAGTCGAGGGCCTCGGGCGGCCGGGGCGGGAGCCAGCGGTCGGCTTCGTCGCGGCCCCAGCGGGCGAGGCGAAGGGCGAAGGTGGCGCCGCGGTCCTCGATCTGGAGGCCGACGGGGGCGGCGGTGAGGCGGTAGCCCCAGCCGGGGTGGACCGCGGAAAAACGGCCGGGGCCCTCGGCTGCAAAAGCCCGCTCGGCGGGGGGCTCCGCTGGATCGTTGGGGGCGGCGGTGTCGTCGATGTTTGCCTGCTGACAGGCGCTGAGGCCGGCCAGCGCGAGGAGCGCGCGCATGCAGTTCTCGGGGTCGGGCTCCCCAATGGGAGCGCCGTCGACCTGATCCGCAGATCGGACGCGTCAGCGAGACACGGTAGAGCTTTTGGGGGGGGAATTCTAACGGTTGCGACGTTCCACAGATTGCCGGCGTTTGCCCTGGCGGCGGGCGGCAGCGAGGCCGAGGAGACCGAGCAGGGCGGCGCTGCTGGGGCCGGCCCCCGGCGTGGTGGCGCAGCCCTTGCCCACCGCGGCGCTGTCTTCGGCGGCCTCGCCGTCGGGGGTGTCGACGGCGAGGCGGGCGGCGGTGGTGGTGGCGGCGGTGCGGCCGGTCGACACATTTCCGACGTTGTCGACCGAGCACATCCGGAAGGCATAGGCGGTGGACGAAGACAGCCCGGTGATGGTGGTGGACAGTCCGGTCAGTCCGCTCAACACGGTGGTGCCGGTGGCGGCGGTGCAGGTGGTGGGGGCGGTGCTGCCGAGCTTGGAGGCGACGGTGTAGCTGGCGACGCCGCTGTGGGCGTCGGAGGAGGCGGTCCAGGTCAGCGCGATCTCGGCGCCCGAGGCGCCTCGGTTGGCGAAGAAGGTGCCGTCGGTGGGCTTGGTGGCGTCGAGCACGATGGTGTCGGAGGTGACGGCGGAGAGGTTGCCGGCGCTGTCCTTGAACCAGGCGTAGACGGTCTTGGTGCCGGTGCTGATGGCCAGGGTGTGGGCGGCCGAGCTTGCGTAGGCGACGTAGGAGGTGCAGCTCGAGCTCGACGCGGAGATGCACATCGTCGCGATGCTCGACTCGGTGTCGGTGGCGCTCAGGCTGAGGGTGACGGCGGTGGAGCCGGTGTAGGCGTCGCCGCTGTTGATCGAGACGCTGCCGGTGGGCCCGGTCTGATCGGCGTTGGGGATCTCGGTGGTGGTGGAGCCGAGCGAGAGGTTTCCGGCCGCGTCGTAGGCGCAGACCCGGAAGGTGTAGTCCACGCCGTCGGTGAGGCCGGTGATGGTGAGGGAGGTGTCGGTGGTGCCGTCCTCGGCCAGCACGCCGGCGGCGCAGCTCGTGGGGGCGCTGGCGGTCTCGTCGTAGACGACGACGTAGGTGCCGGTGCTGGCGAGGCCGGAGCGGGCATCGGAGTAGCCGCTCCAGGAAAGGGTGACCTGCTCGCTGGCGGCGATGACGGATACGGTGCCATTGACCGGGCGGGCGGTGTCGAGGCCGATGGTGTCTGTGTAGGATGTGATGGTGGAGGGGGCGGCGGCGTCGCGGAACTTGATGTAGACGGTCTTGGTGCCCGAGCCGCTGGTGAGGGTGTGGGCCAGGGGAGAGGCGCCGCTGCTGCTGACCCAGGCGGTGGAGCTGGAGCTGCAGTCGGTGCTGGTGTTGCTGACACAGACCTGGTTGGCGCCGTCGGGGGTGTTGAAGGAGACCTGGACGGCGAGGTTGTTGGTCCAGGCGGCCCCGGCGTTGATCACGGCGAAGGCGCTCAGCGTGTCGTCGAGGTAGTCGTAGATGCCGTCGTAGTCGGCGTCGCCGCGGCCTTCGGCGGCGTCGCCGTCGCTGTCGTCGTCGGCCACGCAGTCGCTGGCGGTGGCGGCGGTGGTGTAGCCGGCGGCGGTCATCGCGGCGTTGTCGGCGGACTCCTGGCCGGCCGAGACGCCGTCGCCGTCTTCGTCATCGCCGCTGTCATCGCCCACGCCGTCACAGTCACCGTCCACGCTGTCGCCGCAGACGTCGGCCCCGCCGGGGTAGGCGCTGGCGTTGGAGTCGTCGCAGTCGGTGTTGTCGGCGAGGTAGCCGGAGGGCGCGCTGCAGGCGACCACCGAAGCGGCCGGGTCGCCGAAGCTGTCGGCGTCGAGGTCGGCGTAGAAGGTGGAGCCGGCGCCGGTGGCGGCGTCATTGTCGTCGCAGTCGTCGTCGTTGTCGACGTAGCCAGCGAGACTGGGGCAGACCAGAGCGGCGGTGCTGTCGCCGAAGCCGTCGCCATCGGCGTCGGGGTAGCGCAGGGTGGGGGCGCCGACGCTGGCGTCGCCGTCGTCGCAGTCGGTGTCGGTGTCGGCGTAGCCGGGGTCGGCCGGGCAGGCGTCGGCGCTGTTGGTGCTGCCGATGCCGTCGCCGTCGGCGTCGATGTAGCGGGCGGCGGGCTCACCGATGGCGGCGGTGGTGTCGTCGCAGTCGGTGGCGGTGTCGACATAGCCGGGCACCGCGGGGCAGACGTCGGCGGCGGTGGTGCCGCCGAAGCCGTCGCCATCGCTGTCGGCGTAGCGGCTGCTGGCTGGGCCTACGCCGGGGTCGGCGTCGTCGCAGTCCTCGGCGTTGTCGACGTAGCCGGCGACGTCGGGGCAGACCTCGGCGGTGGAGGCGGCGCCGTAGTTGTCGCCGTCGGCGTCGAGGTTGCGGCTGGTGGGCGCGCCGATGGCGGCGTCGGTGTCGTCGCAGTCGTCGCTGCTGTCGGCGTAGCCGGCGGTGGATCCGCAGACCAGGGAGGCGGCCCCAGCACCGACGCCGTCGGTGTCGGTGTCGGGGTAGCGGCTCACCAGGACGCCGGAGCTGGCGTCGTTGTCGTCGCAGTCGGTGTTGTCGTCGACGTAGCCGGGCAGATCCGGGCAGACGGTGACGGGGGTGGCGTCGCCCAGGCTGTCGCCGTCGGCGTCGGGGTAGCGGCTGGTGGGGGCGCCGATGGCGGCGTCGTCATCGTCGCAGTCGTCGCTGCTGTCGGCATAGCCGGGGTCGGCCGGGCAGACCGTGGCGGCGGTGGCGCCGCCGATGCCGTCGCCGTCGGCGTCGAGGTTGCGGCTGGAGGGCGGGCCGACGGCGAGGTCGTTGTCGTCGCAGTCGTCGCTGTTGTCGGCGTAGCCGGCCTCGTCGGGGCAGGCGGTGGCGGCGGCGTCGCCGCCCTAGGTGTCGAGGTCCAGGTCCTGGTAGCGGCTCACCGGCGCGCCGATGGCGGCGTTGGTGTCGTCGCAGTCGCTGTCGTCATCGACATAGCCGGCGACGGTGGCGCAGACGGTGGTGGGGTCGGCGGCGCCCAGGCTGTCGCCATCGGCGTCGGCGTGGCGGCTGATGGGGCCCGAGATGGCGGCGTTGGTGTCGTCGCAGTCGGTGTTGTCGTCGACGTAGCCTGGCACGTTGGCGCAGATGGTGGTGGCGCTGTCGGCGCCCAGGCTGTCGCCGTCGGCGTCGGGGTAGCGGCTGGTGGGCCCGATGAGGGTGTTGTCGTTGTCGTCGCAGTCGTCGTTGGTGTCGGCGTAGCCGGCGACGTCGGGGCAGACCGTGGCGGCGGTGGTGGAGCCGGCCCCGTCGGCGTCGGCGTCGACGTAGCGGGAGGTGGCGGCGCCGATGGCGGCGTCGGTGTCGTCGCAGTCGTCGCTGGTGTCGGCGTAGCCGGGATCGGCGGGGCAGACGCTGGCGGCGGTGCTGGAGCCGAGCGCGTCGCCATCGGCGTCGACGTAGCGGGTGCCGGGCGCGCCGACGGCCGGGTTGGTGTCGTCGCAGTCGCCGTCCACATCGACGTAGCCGTCGACCTCGGGGCAGACGGCGGCCGGCGTACTGTCGCCGAGGCCATCGCTGTCAACGTCGGGGTAGCGGTTGGCCGGCGCGCCGATGCTGGCGTTGGCGTCGTTGCAGTCGGTGTTGTCGTCGACGTAGCCGGGCACGGCGGGGCAGACGGTGGCGGGGCTGTCGGCGCCCAGGCTGTCGCCGTCGGCGTCGGGGTAGCGGGCGGCCGCGGCGCCGACGCTGGCGTTGGTGTCGTCGCAGTCGGTGGTGTCGTCGACGTAGCCGGGCACCGCGGGGCAGACGCTGGCGCTGGCGCTGGCGTTGCCGAGGGTGTCGCCGTCGGTGTCGGCGTAGCGGGTGGCGGCGAGGCCCACGGCGGCGTTGTTGTCGTCGCAGTCGCCGGTGGTGTCGACATAGCCGGCGACGTCGGGGCAGACGCTGGCGCTGGTGGCGCCGCCGATGCTGTCGCCGTCGGCATCGGCGTAGCGGCTGGTGGGCAGGCCGATGGCGGCGTCGTTGTCGTCGCAGTCGGTGGTGGTGGGGAAGCCGTCGCCGTCGAGATCGGGGGCCGAGCCCAGGTACATGCGCACGGTGCCCTTGCTCGATCCGGTCTGGTAGGCCCCGATGACGAGGTCGGGCCCGCTGTCGCCGTCGATGTCGCCAGCGCTGGACAGGGCGAAGCCAAAGGAGGTGGCGGTGGCAGCGCCGGTGAAGGTGAGGTCGGCGACGTTGTTCATGCCGGCGCCGCCGTAGTAGAGGAAGGCCCGGCCGGTGTTGGTGGTGATGCCGTAGGCGCCGACCAGCAGGTCGTCGGCGCCGTCGCCGCTGACGTCGCCGACCCCGGCCAGGGCAGAGCCGAGAAAGCCGCTGGCGACCGTGCCCGCGATGCTGAGGTCGGCGGTGGTGTCCATGCCGGCGCCGCCGAAGTAGACCCGGGCCGCGCCGCGGCTGCTGGACTCGGCCGAAGAGCCGACGACGAGGTCGGGGGCGCCATCCTCGTTGAGGTCGCCGGCGTAGCGCACTGCGATGCCAAACTTGGCCGAGGCCACCGGCCCGGTGATGCTGAGGTCGGCCACGTTGTTGAGGGTGGCGCCGCCCTGGTAGATGCGCACCGCGCCGCGGCTCGTGGACTCGCCCGAAGAGCCGACGGCGATGTCGTCGTAGCCGTCGAGGTTGAGGTCGGCGCTGCTGTCGAGGGAGGTGCCCATCAGGCCGGCGGCGGCGGTGGCGGCGATGGTGAGATCGGCGGTGGCGTCGACCGTGGCGCTGCCGAGGTAGACGCGGATCGTGCCCTTGTTGGTGGCCTCATTGGGGCTGGCGATGACGAGGTCGTCGTAGCCGTCGTTGTTGAGGTCGCCGGCGATCGACACGGAGGTGCCGAGCTTGGCGCTGGCGGCGGTGCCGGAGATCGTGAGATCGGCGGTGCTGTTCATCGGGCTGCCGCCCAGGAACAGTTGGGCGGTGCCCTTGTTGGTGGCCTGGTTGGGGGCGCCCACGAGGATGTCGTCGTAGCCATCGCCGTTGACGTCGCCAGCGCCGGCGACCGCGTGGCCAAAGCGCGAGGAGACGACACCGTTGGTGAAGAACAGATCGGCGGTGGTGTCGGGGGTGGCGGCCCCCAGGTAGAGGTAGGCCCGGCCGGTGGTGCCCTGGGTGGGAGCGCCGACCACGACGTCGCCATAGCCGTCGTTGTTGACATCGCCGGCCGAGGCCACCGAGTAGCCCAGGGCGGCGGCGACCGTGGAGGCGATGGTCAGATCGGCGGTGGTGTCGAGGGTGGGGTCGACCTCGATGGGCCAGACGGCATCGGTGTCATCGACGAGGACACGGATGAGACCTTCTTCGACGACGAAGTGCGCGGGGAGGGGGACTCCCTCGGCGTCCCAGGCGGCGAGGCCGTGGTACTGATGCTGGCCGCCGTGGGCGTCGCGCAGCAGGACGAGGGCGCCGTCGGTGGACAGCTCGGCGCCGCTGACCTCGACCTCCAGGGCGAGGAGGCCCTCGCCGTCGGGGCGCTCTTCCAGGGTCCAGCGCTGGCGGGGGCCGGCGGCGGTGTTGTCGATCCACGCGGTGACGCCGCCGGGGTAGACGTAGGCCAGCTCGGGCGCGCAGCCGCCGTCGGGCAGGCGCTCGCCGTCTTCGGCGCAGCCGCCGATCTCGGGGGCGACCGGGGGCACGGCCTCGGTGTGTTCGGCGCGCCCCCAACCCGAGAAGCGCAAGGACAGCTCGGCGGCGCCGTGGCCGACGTGCAGGCCGGCCTCGTCGACCTGCAGCGCGTAGCCCCAGCCGAGGTGGCGGGCCTCAAAGCGGCCGGGCCCGGCGGGGGTGAAGGCGCGATCGGCGGCCTGGACCCCGCCGAGCAGGGTGCCACGCCACGCCGCGGCCTCTGCCGGATCGGGGGCGGCCGTGTCTGCAGATTGGGTGGCGAGCTGGCAGGCGCTGAGGCCGAAGAGGGCGAAGAGGGCGCGCATGTCAGCCTCACCGGGGCGGGGGGATCAGGGCTTTCGGGGGAGCCCCGCGGGGATCGTAGCAGGGTACGGCTCTCCCTTCCAGCTCTTGAGCCTCTGTCCTATGTTTCAAAAATGTGCCGGGGAGGGGGTATTTTTGTTTTGCTGCCCCCCCCTGAATACGGTCTTCGTCAAAAGACCATGTAGATGAAGGGGGCGACGTACTGCACGCTCTGGAGCAGCACCAGCACGAGGCCCAGCGCCAGGAGCAGGCCCACCAGGGGCAGCATCCACCAGCGCTTGCCGCGCAGGAAGAGGGCGAGCAGCTCGCCGACGGTGCCCAGGCGCAGCAGCAGGGCCTCCAGGCGGCCGGGGCTGTAGGGGAGGGGGCTGCCGTGGGTCGGAGGGGTGGGCTTCATCGGGCTCCCAGCGGGCTTGGGGGGCGTGGCCCCCCGCAGCAGTATCCCATGTGCTAAACAGGGCGGGCCACGGAGGATCGGGCTGATGCCGATGACGTCGATCAGGCTGGGACGCGGGCTCGTCGCCCTGGCGGGCCTTGTGCTCGCGGGCGCCGCCGAGGCGAGCCCAGCGGGACTGCTGATCCGGCTCGATTCGGGCGGCGAGTCGCTGAGCGGCGCGGTGGTCGTCGTGCTGCAAGGCGACGGCGGCAAGACCGATGAGATCACCCTCAAAGACGATGGCGCCCAGCCCGACGTCTCGGCGGGGGATCTCTCCTACGCCGGCGCGGCGGCGGTGGCGGGCGACAGCTTCGAAGTCTCCGTGCGCATCGGCGACAAGACCCTCTCGGGGGGTGCCATCTCCTGGTCGCCCGATGACCAGATGCGCGACCTCGACATCCGGCTCTCCGGGGGCTCGGTCTCGCTGCAGGCCGGCGTGGCGGGCAGCGGCGGGGGCGGCGGCGGCGGCGGTCCTCCCGGCGGCGCGGCGATGGGGAGCGGCGGCGGTGGCGCGCCCGGTGGTGGGGGC
>JBEIQK010000953.1:0-2283 GCA_040376505.1 Alphaproteobacteria bacterium
CGTCTGTCGAATCACCGCAAGACTGCCCAGGCCCTGCAGGCTCTCCAGCGCGGGGCAATTGCGCACGATGAGGTCGCCGCCGATGGTGTTGAGGCCTTCCAGCCCGGCAAAGCTCTCCAGACCGGGGCTGTTCTCCACCTCCAGCCCCCCCTCCACGGCCCGCAAAGAGGACAAGCCGTCCAGGCTGGTGAGCCCCGCCGCGCCCTCGATCCGGAGCGTGCCCTCCACCACGGAGAGACAGTGCAGGCTGGCCAACTCCTCGGGGGAGACATCCGAGAGGATGACATGGCCCTGCGCCCTTCGGTCGCAGTAGCTGTGGCAGAAGTCGTCGGGGATCCGCTCCAGATCGCCCTCGTAGGCGCCCTCCGCGATCCAGGCCAGCGGGTCGGTGTCGTCGCAGTCCTCCCCGACCACAACACCGTCCCCATCGACATCTTCGTCCGGCGCGGCCCCCGTGTCTGGGGTCGCCGTGTCTTCTCCGGCCCCTCCCGACGTCGATTCGCCCGCTTTCTCCCCCCCACAGGCAACCAGAAGCGACACAAAAACAAAAACAGAACCAGTACGCATGCGCAGACCTCACAGAAACCGTGCCGGAGAGAAGAGGAGGAAGCGGCAGCCCCTTCAACGAGGCGCTCGAATGCCCATTCACCCTCTTCACGATTTTGTTTTCCTGAGGGACCCGATCCCAAAGGGAGCCCTGGCGCGCAGGGCCCCCCAGGATGGCGCTCAGCCCTGGGAGAGGGCCACGATGCGCGGATGGGCGAGGTAGGCGTCGACCAGCGCGCCGATGCGCGGCCAGGCGTCGAGCAACTCGGGGCCCACGCCGTCGAGGCGACCGCCGCGGATCTGCAGCAGCGGGCCCACCAGCGTGAGGTCCGCGAGGGAGGGGGCCTCACCGGCGACGAAGGGGCCGCCCGAGCGGGCCAGGACGCCGTCGATGTAGGTGAGCACCTTCGTCATGGCGCCGGCCACAAACTGCGCGCGCATGGCCATCTTGCGCTCGACATCCCGCTCGAAGAGGCTAGGCATCAGGGCGGCGTACCAGGTGTCGTTGATGCAGTCGATGACGCTGTCAACGGCGAGGGCGGCCAGCGGATCGGCAGGGTAGAGCGAGGCGTCGCCGATCTTGGCGACGTAGCGCAGCATGGCGGCGGTCTGAACATAGGTAACGCCGTCGATCTCCAGCAGGGGCACCGAGCCCAGGGGCAGGGCGCCGCTGGCGCGGAGCTCGCCGAACTGCTGGAAGTTGAGGCGCTTGTCGGTGAAGTGAAGGCCGCCCAGGCGAAGGGCGAGGCGCACGGGCTCGGCGCGACCGGGGCTGTCGAAGTAGGTCAGCGAAATCGAAGACATGGGGACTCCTGAAGGGCGCGCCCCCCTAACCCCCTTTCCTCCGCCCTCGCCCTTCGCCTGCCCTTCCCCGCCGATCGAGGCCCCGTTAGGCCCGGCGGACCCTGCGGAGGTCTCCATGCGGCGCTTTGAATTCGTAGAAGGCAGCTCGTCCAAGTTCTGGCAGATCGCCCTCGATGGCGCCTCTTTCACCGTGCAATGGGGCAAGATCGGCACGGCCGGCCAGTCCCAGGTCAAGGAGTTTGCCAGCGCCGCCGCCGCCCAGGCCGAGCATGACAAGCTGGTGAAGGAGAAGACCAAGAAGGGCTACGCCGAGGTCGGCGCCGCCGCGGTCGCGACCCCCGCGCCGACCCCCAAGGCCGCCCCCGCCGAGGCCGCAGCACCCCCCACACCCAAGGCCAGCAAGCCCCGCAAGGAGGTCGCCGCCGAAGCCCCGGCCGAGGTTCCGGCCGCTCCCGAACCTTCCCCGGCCCCGCTTGCGCCGGTCGAGGCACCCACCGCCGCCGTCGGCGAGATCGACTGGGACAGCGTCTCAGACCTCTACCCACCCGAGGATTGGGACAAAGCCCCGCCCGACGCCTTCCCCGCCCTGAAGGCCGCCTGGGCCGCGCAGTCCTCCCTCTGGGCGGCCGCCACCGTCGACGACAACCTGAAGCAGGCCTTCTTCGAAGCGCAGGCCTGGCTCCAGGCGCCGGCCGCTGGCGTCCTCTCGCCCCAGGCCGCGGCAATTCTCCTGTCGGTGGTGGAGCCCGACGGCGACCCCTACCCGCACATCAACACCGTGGCCCGGCCCAACCTCGCCGCGAAGGGGCCCGGATGGGCCCTCGATCTGGCCGCTGCCCTGGCGCGGGTGACCATCAGCCCCAATCACTGGCAGCGCAAAAACGACAAGCTCCCGCAGTACCACGGCCTCCACGAGAGAGAGCCTGCGCCCTC
>JBEIQK010001143.1:0-1534 GCA_040376505.1 Alphaproteobacteria bacterium
CTCTTCTTGAAGGCGCCGGTCTCCTTCAATCTGCGCACCACCGCCGACGCCGTGGAGCTGAGCCTGACCCGCGGCAGCGCCGCCGCCGACCCCATCGCCTCGGCCCTCAACACCGAGACCGGCGGCACCGTCACCACCGCGGAGGGCACCGCCTCGGTCGCGGCGGCTCCCCGCGAGCTCTCCGGCCCCGACGCGATCAACCCCAACATCGCCGTCACCAGCCTCGACTTCCAGAACTTGCCCGACGTGAGCCGCATCGTCATCGGCCTCAAGGGCACCGAGCGCTTTACGGCCACCCGCCCGCAGGCCAACCTGATCGTCATCGACGTGCCCGACGCCTTCATGCCCCAGAGCCTCGGCCGGATCCTCGACGCCACGCAGTTCATCTCGCCGGTCTCGACGGTGCGGGCCTACCGCAGCTCCCAGGGCACCCGCGTGGCGATCAAGCTGCGCGAGAACGCCGAATACCGCACGCAGATGGGGCCCAATGGCCTCCTGTACGTCGACGTGGTGGTGCCCGAGTCCATGCGCCGGGCCCGCGAGACCGCCGAGCAGAGCTGGTCGAGCGTGGCGCCGTCGAGCTCCAGCTCGGGCCTCTCCAACAACAGCTCGTCGGAGATCCTAATCAGCTCGACCGGGCGCACCTCCAACCCCCAGTCCAGCTTCGCCTACGGCGGCGGCGCCAATGACCCCTCCGCGCTGCTGGGCTTCAACAGCTCCTTCAGCTTTGAGTCCTCCTCGGCGAGCTCGGTGCCCTACTCGGGCCAGCGCATCAGCCTGGACTTCGTCAACGCCGACATCCACAGCATCTTCCGCCTGGTCAGCCATGTGTCCCGCCTCAACATCGTGGCCAGCGACGACGTGAAGGGCGAGATCACGGTGCGCATGGTCGACGTGCCCTGGGATCAGGCGCTGGCCGCCATCCTTCAGGCCAAGGGCCTCGGCTCGCAGCGCTTCGGCAACATCGTCCGCGTGGCGCCGATCGAGACCATCAAGTCCGAACAGCAGGCAGCGCTGGAGACCAAGCGGGCCATCGACGATCTCGAAGAGCTGCAGGTGCTGGTGCTGCCGCTGAACTATGTGCAGGCCAACGACATCGTCGAGCAGATGCTCACGATGGTGTCGACCCGCGGCACCGTTCAGGTCGACACCACCAGCAACCAGCTCATCGTCAAAGAGACCGAGAAGAAGCTGGCCCAGATCCGCGAGCTGGTGCGCCACCTGGACCGCCAGACCCCCCAGGTGCTGGTGGAGGCGCGCATCGTCGAGGCCAACAGCAACTTCACCCGCACGCTTGGCATCCAGTGGGGCACCTCCCTCGATGCCAGCGCCAACACCGGCTACGCGCCCAACGCCTTCTTCCCAAGCAGCGTGGGCGTCAGCGGTGGCCAGGCCCCGGCGGTGGCCACCGCCGAGACCGTCTTCGGCGAGCGCGAGGTGCCGATGATGGTCGACCGCGGCGCCGACAGCTCCGAGAGCGAGGTGGCCTTCCACCTCGGCAGCATCCCCGGGCACGTCGAGCGCGCCGCCCGCC